>NZ_JBFULT010000454.1:0-6176 GCF_054049755.1 Bradyrhizobium sp. P5_C11_2 | reverse complement strand
GGATCAAAGAGCTGATCAAGGATTCCGTTGACGGAGCGGGTCTACCAAGCCGCCGAAACGTGTGGGAATATGGCTACCCTGAGCCGGAAGGCGGGAAGAGCCCGGAGACGAGCGCCATTCCCGTTCGACGTCTCACGCGCGTAGGCACCTCAAATGCTGGCGCTGTTTCCGCGTCGGGAAGCGCTCCAGCGCCGTATCCTTCGACGTTCAACGACCGATTTGGTGACTGGGGCGGACCGTCTGGCGAGCCGCAATCGTCGCAGGCCAGCCGGCCAATCGGGGTGTTCGCAAATGAGCCCAACTCTTCCATGGCATCGTCAGTGCGAGGATTTGATACGCGCAGTGACGCGCGGAGCGCGACGAGCGGCTCCGCCGGAGGGCTGCTTGGCATGATCCAGGACTATATGCGCAACAACACTTACTAGCGCGATTTTCCGCCCCGCGTCGGGCGCCCGCATACCGAACTGAAAGCTCAATCAAACATGCCCGTTCCCTTGCTAGCCCCGGCGCCGCTCGCGCCGATGGGCTCTCTCGTCACGCATGACGTCACCATCGTCACCACGCGCAAGCTTGCGCAGGCGCGGGTGATGGGTGTGCCGCCCGAAGAATTCGGCATCGAGCGCGGTGCACGCAGCATCCGCGACTGCAATTATTGCTTCCACGAAATTGTCACCAAGACCGAGGCGCAGTTGATCGCGGAAGGTTTCGATGCCGGCCAGGTCAGGGCGTTGCGGCCGCATACCGGCACGACCGAGATCGAGACGCAGGCGCGCGACACGGTGGAAGAGCATCTGTCCGCGACCGCCGGCGGCGGCAGCGCCAATTCGGCGGCGCGGCTGGTGCGCATCACCGAGCACTATGTGCGAATGGACTATGAAGGCTCGGGGCGGCCTTGCCTGTACCAGGTCATCACCGGCGGCGATCAGGCCGAGATCCTGCGCAAGGACGGCAAGGACTGCATCACGCCGTTCGACGAGATGCCGTTTGCCGCCACCACGCCGGTGCCGGTGACCCACCGCTTCTTCGGCCGCTCGATCGCAGACCTGGTGATGCCGTTGCAGCGCGAGAAGACGGCCCTCAAGCGCGGTGCGCTCGACAATCTCTATCTGCACAACAACCCGCGCGTCGAGGTCGCCGAGCAGAATGCCGGGCCGAATACCCTGGACGATCTGCTGGTATCGCGGCCGGGCGGGGTGGTCCGCACCAAGACGGCGGGCGGGCTGAACTGGCAGGTGGTGCCTGACATCACCACGTCGATCTATCCGATGCTGCAATATCTCGACGCCGAGCTCGAGATCCGCACCGGCCTCGGCAAGCAGACGCAGGGCATCGACGCCAACGCTTTGCAGAACCAGTCGGCAACGGCAGTTGCGCAGGTGTTCTCGGCTTCGCAGATGCGCATCAAGCTGATCGCGCGCATCATGGCCGAAGGCGTGCGCGACATCTTTGCGCTGCTCCACGGCACCATCCGCAAGCACGGCCAGCGCGAGGAGACGGTGCGGCTGCGCAATGCCTGGGTCGACGTCAATCCGCGCAACTGGAAGACGCGCGACGACATGACCATCAATGTCGGCCTCGGCGCCGGCGGCAAGGCGCAGCAGTTCGCCCAGACCATGGCGATCGCGAACGTGCAAAAGGAGCTGCTGGCCGGCGGCAAGATCAACCTGGTCGGCGACCGCCAGCTCTACAACACGGCGGCCGAGCTGACGCGGATCATGGGGCACAGGAATCCCGACCAGTTCTTCAACGATCCCATGGCCGTCAACCCGCAGACCGGGCAGCTCTTGCATCCGCCGCCGGCGCCGCCGCAGCCACCGCCCGATCCGAAACTGCTGGCGCTCCAGGCGCGGCTCCAGGCCGACCAGCTCGCCGCCGCGCACAAGGCGCAGATCGAGCGCGAGAAGGCGCAGGCCGATGCGATCCACCAGCAGGTGAAGATGCAGGCCGAGATCGAGATCGCCAGAATAAGAGCGGGCCTCGACGCAAAGATCGCGGTGCTCGATGCACATCTGAAGACGCTCGGCCACGAGCAGAAGCTCCAGCATGCGCAGGAGCAGCATCGGATGGATGTCGCCGAGGCCGCGCTGGATATTGCCGCATCCGCGGCGCATCACGAGATGAAGGCGCGGCCGAACAACGGGGAGGGGAGCAATGCCTGACGAGAGTGCCCTGGAGCGGGCAGCGGCGAAGGCGGTTCGGGCCGAAGCATTGCTCGACGATGAGATCCTGAACGAGGCGTTTGACACGCTCGAGAAGAGCTACATCGCGGCCTGGCGCGCCACCACGGTCGACGATGCCGCCGGGCGGGAAAAACTCTTCCTCGCCATCAACATCGTCGGCAAGGTGCGCGATCACCTCGCGGGCGTGGTTGCCAACGGCAAGCTGGCGCGGGCGGAGCTGAAGGAGCTTGCGGAGACCGCAGAGCGGCGGAAGCGGTTTGGGATCATTTAGTCTGCACAGCTTCTGCACAACTACAGGGAGAGTTGACATTGTTCCTGTTTTGTTCAATGAATATCATCCCCGTCGCGCGGTCTTGGGAAAGTTGGAGAGGCGTCAGTTGAGCAGTGATCAGGAACAGCTGGCCCCTGCAACTTCTGGCGGAGAGATGTTCCGACGTCCGCCCTGGCTGACCTATGCGTTCGCTGCCGTGACTCTGGCGAGCGTGGCAGGCCAAGAATTCCTGACGTATCTCCAGCCTGCAGCGGCCGACTGGCTCCTATGGATCGGCGTGGCGGGTATCGCCATCGCCGTCGTATGGCTCATCACCTGCGCGTTCATTCGGAAGCCGCGAAGTGCACCGGTCCTCCTCGCCACTTTGCTGATTTTTCTTGTTCCCTATCTTTTCGAGCGCGAAAATGCCCCTTGGCTCACGTCACTCGGATTCCGCCTCCAGGCTTCGCCACTCGCGCAGTATCTGAAGGAGTGCCGGTTGGCCGAGTTCAACGAAGCGGGGGTAGCCCAGGCCATGGGCTTTTGTGAGAGGCGTGAATTCGGTTATTCGCTCAACACGCAGTTCGATAGTGTCTTCTACGATTCAACGGGAGGGATTCAGAAGCCGGAACGACGAACACCAGAATGGACGCAAGCTTGGCATGATCTTGAGACCGCCGACGTTGGCCTAATCCGGACTTGCGGAGTAGCTATTCGTCTCGTCGATCATTTCTACCGTGTTTGTACTGCTTACGGAATGTGAACGGTCGGGGATGATATCATGCGCATTTGCCCGATTGATCTCGACCTTCRATTCTCGCTTGCCGGTGCGGCGTTCACATTGCTTGTTGCGGCAACGGTGTGCCGCGCCGAGGGTGAATTACGAGCGCCGCCAGTCAAGCCTCCATCCGTTCCGACCTTCGAGAAGCTGCCGCATACGCCGCTGCCGAAAGGCGAATTCATCGCGTGGTGTGGCGACCATGAGCGGTATCTGTTCGCGACGGACCATCATTATGTCGACGCATACGATGGAGGTGCCAAGATCTCCGCCCCATCTCCTACGGCTGACAGATCGGTACAATGCGGACCGGATGGTCGCTATATCGTTTTTTCGGAGGACGATGCCGGGCGGGTGAGGAGATTCGAACTCGAGACCGGAAAGAGCGAGGTCCTAGCGACATTCCGGAACCAGTCACATCCCAGTATATCGTTTTCTCCCAACATGAAGATCGTGGCCTCGAGTCAGCCACTGCAACTGACGGCGGAAGCTGGAGGGGTGCGCACGATCAATGTCTCCGGCGCGATTGGTCGACCTGTTTACAGGATCGTTTGGGCTCCCGACAGCTCGAAGTTTTTCGTGGCGTACGCCAATACAATCGATGTCCTGGACGCGCAGGGCGAGAGGATCGGGGGAGGCAAGTTCCTAAAGGATTCGGATGTTCGTGCAGGCTGGTTTGACGCTGAGCAGAAGTCACTGTTTCTGTTCCTCGTGACGGACGATATTCAGTTCATCGGCCCTCTTGTGAGATGCCGTATCGCGGATTGGCGATGTGTGCGGCTAAGAGAGCGCGTTGAGCAGGCCGCGGGCGGTGGCAAGGGGTTGATGAGCATCGTCAGTCCGCTCGATCGACCGAAGCTGCCCGACGACGATTCAACCGTGGTCTATGCGCGCTACTCGGCGGAGCTTCGCGACGGCTCGTTTCGTCTGCTGTTCCGACAGGAATTTACCCGGGCAGCCGGTCTAACCGGGCCTCAGCTCTACGTGTCTCCATCGGCTGCCACGGCGGTGCTGTCGTGGAGGCTGATGGAGCGCGCGAAATGTCCCGATCGGGCCAACGACAAGTGTCAGCCCGGATGGATACTAGATATGACAAAGGCTGTTAAATGAGTGATCCTTACAATCCCGGGCCCCCGTTTCGCCGAGGCTCCGGCTATGGCATGCGAAGCGATCCGTTTACGGACAAGGAAAAATTTCATGCGGGCCAGGATTTCAAGGCGCCGCTTGGCACTCCGATTCCGGCGGCTACTCCGGGCGAGGTCGTCTACTCCGGTTACAACGAAAATTTTGGCCACACTGTCATTGTCAAGAATGCGGCTGGCTACAGCCTCTACGCTCATATGCAGGAAGGCAGCCCAATGCCGAAGCCTGGTCAGCGCGTCTGGCCCGGTGACATCATCGGCAATGTCGGGAGCACTGGTGCCCGCAGCACAGGACCTCATTTGCATTACTCGGTCATCAAGAATGAGCAAGCGACGCAAGCCTTGGGACGAGACAATCCAAATGGAGGAAATCTCGGCGTAGCCATAAACGGCAATACGAACCGTGGGCCGGTCACCACGATCGACCCCGCAACATTCGACACCAGTGTCCCTTATCTGGTTCAGGCAGCAGCTACCGGAGCCGGCGGTTCGGCCGTGCCTTCGGCTCCCCTGAGCGGGCTGGGTTTTCCAAATCGCGATGGCGTTGTTGCCGATCGCTTCGGTGCCTGGAGATCCTCGTCCGGTAACGCAACGACCGATCAAGCGGCAATGACACCCCGGCCCGGAGGGTTACCGGGGATGATCGTCGACTATCTGCGCCAGAGCCCGGATACGGCGGGCAACTCGCGGGCGTCTGGCGGCTTGCCCGTCGCGCCGCCGGTGCCGTTCGTGAATGCCAGTGATCCATTGTCACAGGGCGAGCCAGCCACGTTCCAAGATCGCTTCGGCGACTGGTCTGAGACTCGCCGATTGTCATCGCGCCGGGAGCCAAGGTGATTACACGCGACAGGCCACGTGGTGCATTGMTAAGAATTTGAGGGTTCGAGAATGGTCCAGGTCTGCAATGTGCTCTTGCGCTTGTTCGAAGCGCTGGTTCCGTTCTCGGCCTTCACGCTCCTGCTTCTTTCCTTTGGTCCGTCCCGTGCCGAGGAGAAGTCATTCGACAGGGAGGCCTCCTATCGCGCGGTCGATTATTGCCGCGGTGTTGCCGTGCGGCCCGTTGCGCTCAGCGGCGACCAGTCGATCCTGTGTCTCGACGGCCGGATCGAGAAGGATACGGACGTATCGGCGGCGAAGAAATTGAAGGAAGGCGGTCTCTTCGTCGTTCGAAGCGCCGGAGGTGACATAGCGTCCGCAATTGCTCTTGCCGAGATACTGCGTGAACGACGCGCAGCGGTCGTTGTGTATGACCAGTGTTTGTCGAGCTGCGCCAACTATCTTCTGATAGCGTCCGGTCAGAGCCATGTGCTCAAAGGCGCCCTGGTCGCATGGGACTATGAGAGCAGCGATCCCGCCCTTCCATCATGCGCCAAATTTGCGATGGAAAAGACGCGAGATGGAGATTACCGCCTGCAGCGTGGCTCTTGTCAGCCTTCGGCGGCTGACGAGGCTCAATGGCGGGATATCTTGCTGGCCCAGACCGCCTTTTACAAGGAGCGCATGGTCGACCCGTACTTTGAGCCGCCGCCGGATAATCGCTATCTGCGAAGGGTCGTTAAGTCCCTCTATCCCGATACTCATGCTTACCACCATATCGGGTGGACACTTCACCCCAGATACTTCGCGAGATTGTTCAAGACCACGATTGTCTACGAGTCCTATCCGGAAGGACAGGCCGAGGTGGACGAGATGGTGGCCCGGCTGCGTCTCGACATGAAGGTGATTTACGATCCGTAGATCGGGCACTCGCTCGACGGCGAAGTGAACCAATTCGTTTTCCATCCCATGAATTAGAAAGCGTGGTGGATTAAAGATGAATGAGATAC
>NZ_JBFULT010000453.1:0-6181 GCF_054049755.1 Bradyrhizobium sp. P5_C11_2 | reverse complement strand
GGGCATGATCGCTATCGGTGCGGCGCCGCAGCGGAGCGCCTTTCTGTCCGCATTCTTCACGCTTGTCGGATGTCACGGGCTGCACGTCGCGCTCGGACTGATCTGGCTGATCGTGATGATGGTGCAGGTGGCGGTATTCGGGTTCGCTGCGAGAGTGCAACATCGCCTTCTCTGCTTTTCCTTGTTCTGGCACGCGCTCGACATCGTCTGGGTTGGGGTATTCACGGTGGTCTATCTGATGGGAGTGAGTTCATGACAGAGGCTCGACACGAACGCGCACCCGGAGACAGGCCGAGCCGCGAGATGCAAGCATCGGCTCCATCCGAGCTTCTCGTTTACACGATCGGCCTGTTTGTGGCGGTTCTTCTCACGGCCACGTCGTTCTGGGCTGCTAACACGACGCTGCTTTGGCCGGGCGGCGTATTCCTCGGGCTCGCTGTCCTCGCCATTGCCCAGATGGGCATTCATCTGGTGTTTTTCCTGCACATCACCAGCGGGCCGGAAAGCACCAACAACGTACTCGCGCTCGCCTTTGGTGTTCTCATCGTAATCGTCGTGATCGCCGGCACGATGTGGATCGTGGCAGATATGAATACGAACATGATGATGCCTTCGGGTGCGCCGATGAGCATGAGGATGCAACATTGAAGAGCGTCGCGGGGATGCCTGCTACCGGTCGAGCATGCCGTCGCCGCGCAGTGCGCTTTCGATGATTGTGGTAGCATCGTCGATCAGGAGGGGATCGCGCCGGCGGCGCGGCCACCGTTTCAGGCAGCGTCAACCGCGATGATCACGCCACGCGCTGTCGAACAGCGCAGACGCGACGTCAACGGTCAGTTTCGGCCAGACGATGGCGAGTTCGAGTGGGTTCGTTGGAGCGAACGACCCGCTGAATCCGTCCGGCATTGGCCATCTGGGGTAGCACTCGATCCCGCAATAGCGCCTGGAGCTGGAAAGATCATGCAGGTAGCCCCGCTCCAGCGGTCGTGAACAGGCCATGCAGACAGAGGGGTGTCGCGGGGTCATGTCGTTCACGAGCACAAATGTGATTTTGTGAACTGGCATCTGACCTGTCCTTCCTAGTCTGAGGTGCGTTTGCGATCTCTGGCATCGCCCGCGATGGGTGGTTTCTTCAATCCGGCCCCGATCGCCGTCCTGCATGCATCGCTGAGATCGGTGTTCTTCTCTCTGAGACAGGTCGTTATCTCATCTGCATTGGGAATGAACGTGCTGCAAAGTCTGAACACGTCGGGTGTGCACGCCACGCGCTGCTCCGCTGTTCCTTGCGAGAAGCAGGGAGCAGGCGAGGCGATCGCGCACAGCAAGGCCAGCGACACGCATGACTGAGCCAGAGGCGTCAGCCGAGGCCGCACCCGCTCGTTGTGGTTTCCGAACTTCATCAAAGGAGGTGCCATCCGCAATCGAGGACATCATTGCCGTGGCAAACGGAAATACACAATTGCCGGGGTTGGCGCTTGTAGCGAAGCGTCGGACTTTGGAGCTTTCGACCCCGCTACGGTCTATGCGCCTCCCAAAGCGGAAAATGCGGTCGGCGGATACGCGAGGCGGCCGGTTCAGCAGGAACGCGCCAACAGCGGTGCACACAAACGACCAAGTCGCCGCACGTTTCTCCAAGCGTTGAGGACAAGACCGACGCTAGCATTCTACGCTGGAATGATACGCCTGATGCGGACTGCTGGCGGGGCGAGGACATGCTCAAGGGATTTACGGCTCCTCGGTCACCTCGGGGGATGGCTGCGTTGGTCCCGCCGCCACCCTGGCACTTCGCGGGCGACGTGCTCGCGGTGGAATTCTGGAACGATCCCGATGTATCGATCGATATCCTTCCGACGGGTGTGGAGCTTGATGAGCAGTGTCGAGGCCGCTCTGTTGCAGTCTTCACAGACTATCAGTTTACCGCTCAGAACGACGAGCATCTGGATCCGGCCAGATATCAGTGTCGCGGATTCAGCGTTCTTCTCGATGCGATATGGAAGGGGACACGAATAGCGTGGTGTCCCTACTGCTATGTGGACAACGACGCTGCCTTGATGAGGGGCTGGATCCAAGGCTATCCGCGAAAGTTCGGCACCGTGCACCAGACCCGTACCTTTGCCGCTGCCAGCATCGCTTCAGCGCCGCTCGTGCAAGATGGCAGATTTTCGGCCTGCATGTCCGCTCACGGCCGTTTACTGGTGCAGGCCGGCGTTACCTTGCGCGAAAAAGCCGAGCGTCTTGTCGGCTTGCTCGATCGGCGGATCGTCGGACGGCGGTATTTTCCGCGGCTCTCCGCGGGCCTGCACGACAGGCCGGCCGTGGACGAACTCGTTCGCTGCGTTTCGGACCACCTCCTGATCACGAACGTCTGGGTCGGCGAGGGAGAGCTCGAATTTCCGGAAGCCTATGGCGAGGAGCTGGAAATGCTGGGGCCGCTCAAGGTGGGGCGTGGATACCGGTTCTCGTTTTCCTATTCCGTCACCGATATCGAGGTTCTGGCAGATCTGACCGCCTAGCAATCGGCCGATGCCGACGGGCGTGTTCCGGATTGTGGCAGGAATCAACAAATCGACGCGTTTCAATCAAATCCAGCGCGGCTGGTTCCGGTAGCCTCTGTGTCGAGAGCGATGCACCAGGACACGGGAATGCTCAAGGGCTTTACAGTTCCGAAGTCGCCATTTGGCCAGGCCGCTCTCACTCCGCCGCCCCCCTGGCACTATGCCGGTGACGCTGTCGGAGTCGAGTTCTGGGCGGACCCTGACGCGGCAGCAGCCACATTGCCGCGTGGTCTATCCCCGGATCCGGCGTCAAACGGTCACGCCGTCATGATGTTCCTGGACTGGCAATTCACCGCCCAGGACGACGAATATCTCGAGCCGGCCCGGTATCAATATCGCGAGGCGTTTGTCCTGGTCGACGCAATGTATCGCGAGGTGCCGGTCATGTGGTGTCCGTACATCTATGTCGACAACGACGCTGCGCTGGCGCGCGGCTGGACCCAGGGGTTTCCGAAGAAGATGGGCAGCATCTTTCAGACGCGCTCCTTTGTGGCCTCAGGCCCCGCCGCGGCGCCGATCGCGCCCGGCAGCCGATTTGGCGCCAGCCTCTCGGCGCATGGCCAGCGACTTGCGGAAGCGTGCGTCACCTTGCGCAAGCCGGTCGAAGACGGATTGTCTCTGCTCAGCCGCCCCACGGTCTTGTTGCGATACTTCCCGAGACTGGTGGCCGGATGCGAGGACAAGCCCGCGGTCGACGAGCTGGCGATGTCGGTCACGGACAATCTTACGGTTGCCCGCGCATGGATCGGGACGGGAGAGCTCAATTTTCCGGAAACGAATGGCGAAGAACTCCACTCGCTCGCGCCGAGGCGGATCGAGTCGGGTTTCCGCTACTCACTCTCCTACTCAATTAGCGACCTGAAGGTCCTCGAAGACCGCGGCTCCTAGGTGACTGCACCCGCCGTAACGGCGGGCGTGCAGTCCTCGCTTCACCGCGACATCCCCGTCCCGGTGGCCCGGTGCTTTCTTGCGATCGCAAAGGAAGGTTGATGGACGCAATTGCGCCCGAATATCCGGCTCGAAACCATTTACGTGGCGATCCGCTTGGAAATAAAGGGCTTTTACTCCCTCTTGGGCGTTTGCCCAGCAACGGAGCATTTGCCCGAATTTAACGGTTCACAACACTACTTAACAAGCCAAGAGGCTTCCCGTGCTGCACTCTCTCGCCGATCCGGGCTGTTGGGTGATCGTCGAGGGAATGACTATGGCAGGACTTCCGGCTACTCTACCAGGATCTTCCTTTGCACCCGACCAACAGTTCAACCTGGTTGCGAACAGCCTGGCCAGGCTGCTTGAAACGGCAACGCGAGAGCTGGAACGTGATCGAGATGCGGCCAGGGTGTCGCTCGCCACGGCATCCCACATCCTGCAAGCGGAAATTGAGCGCAGCTCGGGCGCCAACGGTTCCACAAGGGGCGGTCTGGCGGCGTGGCAGATCCTGCGCGTGCGAGCTTACATCGACAGCAATCTGCACCGTACCATCCATATTCGGGATCTCAGCGCGGTCGCACGTCGAAGCCCGGCGCACTTCTCGCGGAAGTTCAAGCTGGCCATTGGGGAGTCGCCGCATGCCTACGTGGTGAGAAGACGCCTGGAGAGAGCCTGCCACCTGATGATGACCAGCGCGGCGTCACTGAGCGAGATTGCCTTGAGCGTGGGCTTTTCCGATCAGGCCCATCTATGCAGGCTCTTCAGACACGCCTTTGGCCAAAGCCCGGCCAACTGGCGACGCGAGATCAGAATCCCCTGCGAAGTCACCTCGAGAACCGACATGGACGAGCGCATCCCATGAGCGGTCGGCAGGGGACGGTCCTCAGCTTCGGCCCCTTCGAACTATCGATCGCAAACCGGCTTCTGACGAATGACGCTAAAGCCGTGCCGCTCGGCGCGCGTGCCATGGATCTCCTCATCGTCCTGGTGGAGCAGGCAAACAAGGTCGTCGGCAGAAGAACTCTGATCGAACGCGTTTGGCCCGAGAGGGGAGCGGAACAAGTCAGCCTGCGTGTCCATATTTCGGCGCTGCGGAAGGCTCTTAATCAGAGCGACCCCGGCAGGCGGTATATCGCGAATATACCCGGGCGCGGGTACAGCTTCGTCGTACCGGTCACCTCACGCGCCGCAGACGCGTCGGAGAATCCCAAGCGGCCTCCGAGGCCCCGAGTGCCCGCGCGCTTGATGCGGATGCTCGGACGAGAACACGCCGTGGCCGAGATTCAGGCGAAGCTGGCCGAGCAGAAGTTTGTCACGATCATCGGGCCCGGCGGCGTCGGCAAGACCACGGTGGCGGTCGCAGTTGCCCACGAACTGGGCGCCGCTTTCGACAGCCAGGTTCTCTTCATCGACCTGAGTGCGCTCGGCGACGATTCACTCGTCGCGCCGGCCATCGCAACGTCACTCGGCATGTCGGTGCAAACGAGCAATGTCGTACCTGCCGTGATCGATCGCTTGCAGGAAAGGCCAACGCTCATCGTTCTCGACTGCTGTGAGCATCTGATCGATGGAGCGTCGGCGGTCGCAGAGGAACTGATACACCGTGTCCCGACATTGCGTTTGCTCGCGACCAGCCGGGAGGCCATGCGCGTCGAGGGGGAGCATGTCTACGAGCTCGGCGGGCTTGAATGCCCTCCGGAAGACAGCAACCTGTCAGCGCGGGATGCACTGCAATACCCTTCCGTTCAATTGCTGGTCGACCGCGTACGGGCGGTGCGAAGTGACTTCGAGCTGACGGATGCGGATGCGCCGATTGCTGCGGGTATCTGTCGGCGGCTTGACGGTATTCCTTTGGCGGTCGAACTCGCGGCCTGCAGGGTTGACATCTTCGGCCTCGGCAAGACCGCAAGCCTGCTCGACGAGCGACTGAATCTGTCATGGGTGGGGCGCAGGACCGCCCCGTCGAGGCACCAGACGTTGAACGCCACGTTGGAGTGGAGCTACGACCTGCTCGACGAGGCGGAGAAGCGGATATTGAATCGGCTCAGCGTATTCGCCGGCGGATTTACGTTCGAAGCGGCGGTCGCCGTTGTCGCCGATGAGACGGTGGATGAAGCAAGTGTCTCGGATTGCGTTTGGGAGCTTCGCTCGAAATCGATGATTGCCGCCCAGGGCCAGGGGGGCCGGCTGCGCCTGCTTGACCCGACCCGCGCCTTTGCCTTGCAGCGACTGGCCAGGAGCGACGAGCAGGACCGCTTGCGCCGCCGTCACGCCCTCTATTTCACCGACCTGTTCAGGCAGGGCGCCGCGATGGACATATCGGGTTGGTCGAAGGCGCTCGGGATCGAGGTCGATAATCTCAGAGCCGCCCTGAACTGGGCGTTTTCTGCCACGGGCGATGCGAAAATCGGCGTCGAACTCGCTGCGGCATCGGCAAGCGCCTGGATGGGCATGGCGCTGCTCACCGAATGCGTGGAATGGATGAGAAAGGCCATAAGTCATCTCGACGACAAGAATTCGGGTACACGACAGGAGATGGTCCTTCAGTCGGCCCTCGCCAGCTGCGTGATGTTCACGGGTGGCATGACGGAAAAATCATACGCGACGTGGGCCAAGGCGCTGCTCCTCGCCGAGGGCCTCAACGATATCGACTATCAGATGGACGCCCTGCTTGTGCTGTGGGCTCACGAGTTGCG
>NZ_JBFULT010000452.1:0-6183 GCF_054049755.1 Bradyrhizobium sp. P5_C11_2 | reverse complement strand
CCCTCCATCCGATCCAAGCCCGTTGTCAGAATCTTCCCCAAAAGACCCGGCGCCTGCCGCTGACGCCGAGTCCGAGCCGCGGCCGGGCCGTGTGCGCAAGCCGATCGGCTGGTCGACGATCATCATTGCAGCCCTGGTGGCGGTGAGCGCGGCGCTGGTCTGGCGGCGTGACGGCACCAGCGGTGTCCTCGAAATCCTCACCCACGACCTCTCGCTGTTCGGCGGCATCCTGCCGCGCGTGCTGGCGGGCTGCCTGCTCGGGGCCTTCATCTCCGAGATCCTGCCGCACGAAAAGGTCTCGCGCTCGCTGGGGCCGAAGTCCGGGCTGAAGGGCCTCCTGATCGGCACCGCCTTCGGCGCGATCCTGCCGGGCGGACCCTTCACGGCCTACCCGGTGGCGAGCGCGCTGCTGGCGGTCGGGGCCGATTTCGGCGCCACCATCGCCATGGTCGTGAGTTGGACCCTGATCGGCTATGGCCGGGCGGTGGCCTGGGAAATCCCGATCATGGGCACCGACTTCACGCTGTGGCGCATCGTCATCTCGCTGCCGCTGCCGGTGCTCGCCGGCGCGCTCGGCCGCTTCGTCTATGTCCGGATGTATCCGAAGCCAGCCATGAAGGACGACGAGACTTGAGCGCCGCGCTTCTCATCGACATCCTGCTGTGGGGCTCGGTCTTCGGCGTCGGTTTGATCGCCTTCCGCCGCGGCCCACCGGTGTTCAAGGCCTCGCTCCGCGAAGGTTCGATGGATTTCATCAACATCGTGCCGCGGATTGCGTTGGGGGTGATCGGCTCCGGCTATATCGCCGCCATCATCCCGCAGGAGGTGATCACCGGCTGGCTCGGGCCTGACAGCTGCTGGCTTGGGGTCGCGACCGCCGTGGTCGCCGGCGCCGCCACGCCCGGCGGCCCGGTGATCGGCTTCTCCATCGGCACGGTGGCGCTGAAATCGGGCGGCGGGGTGCCGCAGGTGGTCGCCTATGTCGTTGCCTGGGCGCTGTTCGCCTTCCAGCGGGTGATTTTGTGGGAAATTCCGTTCATGCCCGCCCGTTTCGTCTGGTTCCGCTGCGCGGCTTCGGTTCCGTTTCCCTTCGTGGCGGCGGCCATCGCAATGGTGATTGGGAAGCCCTAGAGCCGGCGTGGACAGGCGTAATGTTATAATATAACGTCCTGAAATGGTTCCCGCCGCGTCCCACACCCACCAGCACGACCATTCCCATGCCCACGGGCATTCGCACGGGCACGACCACACGCATGCCCATGTCCACGATGCGGCTTCCCCGCATCCGGCGCAGGCGGCACCGTGGTCGATCCTGCGCATGACCATGGCTGCGCGGCTGTCGGCGGCGGTTGCCGTCTGCGCCGTGCTCTGGGCCATGGTGTGGCTGGCGATGAGGTGACCATGGCGGCCGTGCATTTCCACAACGTCACGCTCGGCTATGACCGGCACCCGGCGGTGCATCACCTCAATGGCGAGGTCGCCTCTGGCGCGCTGGTCGCCGTGATCGGCCCGAACGGCGCCGGCAAGTCGACCCTGCTGCGCGGCATCGTCGGCATCCTCAAGCCGCTCGACGGCAGCATCCATCTCGGCGAGCTCGACTCCCGCGACATCGCCTATCTGCCGCAGAGTACGGAGATCGACCGCAGCTTTCCGATCTCGGTGTTCGATTTCGTTGCCACCGGCCTCTGGCGCGCGACCGGCCTGTTCGGCGGCATCGGCAAGGCGGCGCGCGAGAAAATCCTGCATGCGATCGGCGCCGTTGGCCTCAACGGCTTCGAGAACCGCCCGATCGGCACGCTCTCCGGCGGCCAGATGCAGCGCGTGCTGTTCGCGCGCGTGCTGCTCCAGGACGCGAGCCTCATCGTGCTCGACGAGCCCTTCAACGCCATCGACAGCAAGACCACGATCGATCTGCTCGCGCTGGTGAAGCACTGGCACGGCGAGGGCCGCACCGTGCTCGCCGCGCTGCACGACATGGAGATGGTGCGCAACCATTTCAGCGAAACACTGGTGCTGGCGCGTGGCCCCGTGGCCTGGGGGCCGACGGCGGAGGTTCTGACGCCGGAAAACCTGATGGTCGCGATGCGGATGTGCGAGGCCTTCGACGACAGCGCAGCCGCCTGCGCGGCCGATGACGCCAGCTCGCGGGCGGCGTGATCCGAGATGCTCCACGACGCGCTGATCGGCCCGTTCACCGAATTCGAGTTCATGCGGCGCGCGCTCGCCGCCGTCATTGCGCTGTCGCTGGCCGGCGCCCCGATCGGGGTGTTCCTCATGCTGCGGCGGATGAGTCTCGTCGGCGATGCCATGGCACATGCGATCCTGCCGGGCGCAGCCGTAGGCTTCCTGCTCTCCGGCCTCAATCTGTTCGCGATGACCGCCGGCGGCCTGATCGCCGGCTTTGCGGTCGCAATCCTCGCCGGCGTGGTCGCGCGCTCGACCGGGCTGAAGGAGGATGCCTCGCTGGCGACCTTCTATCTGGCCTCGCTGGCGCTGGGTGTCACCATCGTCTCGATCAAGGGCACCAATATCGATCTCCTGCACGTGCTGTTCGGCAACATCCTCGCCATGGACGACCAGACGCTGCTGGTGGTCGCCTTCAACGCCACCGTCACGCTCTTGGTGCTCGCCGTGATCTATCGCCCGCTGGTGATCGAGAGCGTCGATCCCTTGTTCCTGCGCACCGTGAGCCGCGCCGGCGGACCCGCGCATCTCGCCTTCCTCGCGCTGGTCGTCATCAACCTCGTCAACGGCTTTCAGGCGCTCGGCACCTTGCTCGCAGTGGGCCTGATGATCCTGCCCGCCGGGATCGCGCGGTTCTGGTCGCGCGATCTCACGGCCATGATCTGCATCGCCGTGATCGCCGCCGCGGTCTCGGGCTATGCCGGCCTCGTGCTGTCGTTCCAGACCCGCGTGCCGTCGGGCCCTGCGATCATTCTGGTGGCGAGCGTATTCTACATCGTCTCCGTCCTGTTCGGCCGCGTCGGCGGCATCGTCCGGCAGCTGTTTCCCGGCCGGCATCTGGAAGCGTGACCGGCAATGCTGCGTGTCCTGCTTTGTGTGCTGTTGCTGATCGCTTCGCCGCTGCATGCCGCGGAGCGGCTCAACGTGGTCGCGAGCTTCTCGATCCTCGGCGATTTCGTCCGTAACGTTGGCGGGGACCGGGTCAACGTCACGACGCTGGTTGGACCCGACAGCGACGTCCACGTCTACACGCCCGCGCCGAGCGATGCGAAGCGGATCGCGGACGCAAAGCTCGTCATCGTCAACGGGCTCGGCCTCGAAGGCTGGCTGCCGCGGCTGGTGCAGTCCTCYGGCAGGAAGGCGCAGGTGGTCACCGTGAGCGCCGGCATCGCGCCCCTGAAGCTCGGCGCGGCCGCAGACCCCCATGCCTGGCAGTCCGTCCCCAACGCCARRATCTAYGTGAKCGACATCGCCAAYGCGCTGGCCGCSGCCGAYCCKGACGRCGCGGACGTCTTCCGTGCGCAGGCCAAAGCCTATCTGGAAAAGCTCGAAACGCTCGACCGGGAGGTCCGCGAGGCCGTTGCAAAGATCCCGCCGGAGCGGCGCAAGGTGATCTCGACTCACGACGCCTTTGGTTATTTTGCCGCCGAATACGGCGTCCAGTTCATCGCGCCGCTTGGGGTTTCCACCGAAACCGAGCCCAGCGCGCGGGATATCGCTAGTATTATCGGCCAGATCAAGGCCGCGAGGATCCCGGCGGTGTTCCTGGAGAATATCAGCGACGACCGGCTGATCCGGCGGATCGCGGCGGAGACCGGCTCAAAGGTCGGCGGGACCCTGATTTCGGACGGTTTGACCGGCGAAAAGGGGCTCGCCCCCACTTACATTGATATGGTCAGGCACAATATAAAGGCCCTGACCAGCGCGCTTGACCACTAGGGCAGGGGCCACCCCGCCTCGCGTCGCGCGACCAGCCCGATGTCGGAGTAGTTATGTCTGAAGCGACTTCCAGCAAGATTCCCGTGACCGTCCTGACCGGCTATCTCGGCGCCGGCAAGACCACGCTTTTGAACCGCATCCTGTCGGAGAACCACGGCAAGAAATACGCCGTCATCGTCAACGAATTCGGCGAGATCGGCATCGACAACGACCTCATCATCGGCGCCGATGAGGAAGTGTTCGAAATGAACAATGGCTGCATCTGCTGCACCGTGCGCGGCGACCTCGTGCGCATCATGGACGGCTTGATGAAGCGCAAGGGCAAGTTCGACGCTATCATCGTCGAGACCACGGGCCTTGCCGATCCGGCGCCGGTGGCCCAGACCTTCTTCGTCGACGAGGACGTGCAGAGGAACGCCCGGCTCGATGCGGTCGTCACGGTCGCGGACGCCAAATGGCTGTCCGACCGGCTCAAGGACGCGCCCGAGGCCAAGAACCAGATCGCCTTCGCCGACGTCATCGTGCTCAACAAGACCGATCTCGTCACCAAGCCCGAGCTTGCCGAGGTCGAGGCCCGCATCCGCGCCATCAACCCCTATGCGAAGCTGCACCGCACCGAGCGCTGCTCGGTGGCGCTGGCCGACGTGCTCGATCGTGGCGCGTTCGACCTCGACCGCATCCTCGATATCGAGCCGGACTTCCTCAATGCCGACGATCATGACCACGACCATGATCATCATCATGGTCACGACCATCACCACCACGATCACGGCCACGGCCTGAAGCACTATCACGACGAGGACATGCAGTCGCTGTCGCTCAAGACCGACAAGCCGCTCGATCCGAACGTGTTCATGCCCTGGCTCCAGAATCTGGTGCAGGTCGAGGGCGGCAAGATCCTGCGCTCCAAGGGTATCCTCGCCTTCCACGACGATGACGACCGCTACGTCTTCCAGGGCGTCCACATGATGCTGGAGGGCAACCATCAGCGGAAATGGAAGGACGGCGAGGCGCGCGAGAGCCGCCTCGTCTTCATCGGCCGCGAATTGCCGGAACAGGCCATTCGCGAGGGTTTTGAGAGCTGCATCGTCTCGTGATGAAAGAGTTTACGCCGGCCCCCGATTCCGCCTCGATCGTCTCCGTCACCGACCGCGTCAAGCCGGTCGCGCTGGGGATGGCCGTGACCTCGGTGCATTTCCTTGGGCCTCGTGCCGCCTTCGTCGGCGGCGAGGAGAACGTCGCGCTGGTCGATGCCAAGGGCGAGATCAGCACGATCGCCGTGCACAGCGGCGGCATTCTCTCGACCGCCTCCGACGGCAAGCGCCTCGTGATGGGCGGTGACGACGGCAAGGTCGTCTCGCTCGATGCCAAGGGCGAGGTGACGCTGCTTGCGACCGACCCGAAGCGGCGCTGGATCGATGCGGTGGCGCTGCATGCCGACGGCGCCTACGCCTGGTCGGCCGGGAAATTCGCGTTCGTCAAGAGCGGCAAGAACGAGGAGAAGTCGCTCGAGGTGCCCTCGACCGTCGGCGGGCTTGCGTTTGCGCCGAAAGGGCTGCGGCTCGCGATCGCGCACTACAACGGCGCGACGCTGTGGTTTCCGAATATGGAAGGATCGGCCGAATTCCTGCCCTGGGCCGGCTCGCATCTCGGCGTCACCTTCAGCCCGGACAACAAATTCCTGGTCACGACGATGCATGAGGCGGCGCTGCACGGCTGGCGGCTTGCCGACAACCGGCACATGCGCATGACCGGCTATCCCGGCCGCGTCCGCTCGATGTCCTGGAGCGCGGGCGGCAAGGCGCTGGCGACGTCGGGCGCCGACACGGTGATCCTGTGGCCGTTCGCCAGCAAGGACGGCCCGATGGGCAAGGAGCCCGCGATGCTTGCGCCGCTGCAGGCGCGCGTGTCGGTGGTTGCCTGCCACCCCAAGAACGACATCTTCGCCGCCGGCTACAGCGACGGCACCGTGCTGATGGTGCGGCTGGAGGATGGCGCCGAGATCCTGGTCCGCCGTAACGGCACTTCGCCCGTGGCCGCGCTGGCCTGGAACGCCAAGGGCACGCTGCTCGCGTTCTCCGATGAAGATGGCGAGGGTGGATTGCTGGAGCTGTGAGGCTCGCTGCCTTTCCCCCATTATGTTATTTATGTTATCGTGTAACATAACTTACAAGCAGTCCCTGTAGAGTCGCAGATGCAGGGAGCGCGATGGGCAATCTTGGATTGCCGTCGGCTCCGATCGGTTTGCGCTTGGTGCTGGTTCGTCCGGTACCGGTGCGC
>NZ_JBFULT010000451.1:0-6193 GCF_054049755.1 Bradyrhizobium sp. P5_C11_2 | reverse complement strand
CGCTTGAGGCGGCAGATCGCGACCGGCGTTTCCTCGACGCGGCCGCGGCGGCATGCCGGCTCGCATGGACGATCGCAGGTGCGTCCCAGAATTCCGGGAAACACGTTCGATTTCCAATTGACCATGTAGGCGTCGCTGTAGCGGCCTTGTGCGATCAGTCGGATGTATTCGGGAACCGGGGTGTGTGCAGGACAGGCCCATTGGCAATCGACCACTTTGTGAAAGTAGTCGGGGGCCGCGATATCGGTCGGTTTCATTCCTACCCTGTCCGCGCAGGCTCAAAGACCCGGCGGCCTTTTCTTGAGCTTGGCGAACGCTTAATGCGCCTCGATCTGGTTTCTGAATGACGTCATTGGGTTAGCTTATTAGAACCGTTCCGAAGTACAACGGCAAATTTGGGTGATCACCGGCTTTCATGGGAGCTGCGCGCACACAGCATTAACGGCTGCGCGCAAGCATGCGGCGGTGCAATATGTTGCAATGCGTCGGATTGCTTCAGCTGCGCGCGATGTCGCTCTTCGCAAGATCCCACATCAGGCTGTAGGTGCCGACGGAGACGGGCAGCGGGAAGGGCGATGCAGCAGGGCCGGTGAAGCGCTCGGCGATGACAGCCGAGACCGCGCCGACATGCGTGCCGTCGATCAGCACGAACCAGTCGCGCGCGCCCTCGTTTCGCGCCGCCGGAATGCCGGCGGTTGCGCCCGACAACTCGGGCTCGCTCTCCAGCAGATGCATCGAGATGATGCCGTCGAGTTTTTCCGGCGCCAGCCTTTCTTGCAGTGCATCACGCCACGTCCCCGCATTGTCGGGCGTCGGGCGCAGCCGCACCACGCCGAGCGCGGCGCCGCGGCCTGTCCCGTTGCTGATGGTGATGCGCGCGACCACGCGGAGCATGTTCTTGAAGCGCGCCATGCTCTGCCGCGACCAGTCGGTCGGGCCCGCGAGCCGCGCCCGGTAGGCGGGACTGTCGAGCACGTCGAGTGTCGCGGTCGAATAGAGGCTGAGATATTTGGGGTTGGCGGCATGCGCGACATAGCGCCGCGCCTCCAGAAAGCCGTCGATCGCGACGCGCTCTTCCAGATGCTCGCGATCGTACCAGCGGTTGAAATCGGCTTCATCGGCTGCGTCGATATTCATCGACGTCAGCAGCATGCCTTTCCCGGCGAGCGGCATTTTGTTGTTGTCCTCTTATCGCGCGGCCTTCGACGCAAGATCGGCGATCGACTTCATGACCGCGTCCCTGACGCCGGTATCATAGAGCGAATGTCCGGCTTCTTCCACGATGCGAATCTCGGAACCCGGCCAGACCTGCGCGAGCCCGTGCGATGTCTCAGGAGGGCACAACAGATCGTAGCGGCCCTGGATGATGATGCCGGGAATGCCGGCCAATTGCCCTGCGTTTCGCAACAACTGGTTTTCGGTCATGAAGCTGTCGTTGACGAAATAATGCGCCTCCATGAACGGCGTCGCGGGCAAGGTGCGCCAGACGTTCAGCGAGGCCAGATCCAGCCGCGGCTTTGCCGGCTTGTGCTCGGACAAGGCGCGCTCGGTGTCGTGCCACGCCCGCGCCGCCGGACCATGCACGGCCGGATCGGCGTCGAGGATGCGGCGCCAATAGGCCTCGATCGGCCGGTCCCGCTCCTCCGGCGGCAGCACGCTCAGGAAATCCGCGTGGAGCGCGGGATAGAACTGCGCCAGGCGCGAGGTGAAGGCCGTCTCGACCTCGGCCCGCGTACCCAGAAAGGTCGCGCGCAGCGCGATGCCGGAGACGCGCGCGGGATGGGCTTGCGCATAGGCCAGCGCCAGCGTCGCGCCCCAGGAGCCGCCGACCACCATCCAGCGTTCGAAGCCGAATTTGTCGCGGATCTTCTCCATGTCCGCGATCAGATGCGCCGTCGTGTTGTGGGCGCGCGATCCCTTCGGCCGGCTGCGGCCGCAGCCGCGCTGGTCGAACAGCACCGCGCAGAAACGGTCGGGATCGAACAGCCGGCGATGGTCGGGCTGGCAGCCGCTGCCGGGCCCGCCATGCAGATAGACCGCGGGGATGCCGTCGGCGCGGCCGACGCTCTCGACATAGAGCTCGTGGCCGTCGCCGACATCGAGCATGTCGGAGGTCAGCGGCGTAAAGGGATCGGCGCGTTTTGCCGCCGCGGCCGCGTCGGCGTCAGGCACCATTCTCGGATTCCAAAGTGCCGCCGGCGAAGTTGCGGTAGAGGAAGCGGTTGGTCTCGCCCTCGGCCTCGCGCTCGGCCTGCTTGAAGATGGTCTCGTGCAGCGGCGACAGCGCACAGGCCGGATCGGTGTTGGCGGCATCGCCGGTCAGCGCGAAGGCCTGGCAGCGGCAGCCGCCGAAATCGATCTCGCGGAATTCGCAGCTCTTGCACGGCTCCTTCATCCAGCCGGTGCCGCGATAGCGGTTGAAGGCGTCCGAGTTCTGCCAGATCCAGGCGATCGAATGGTTGGAGCGCACGGACAAGAAGTCGAGCCCGGTGATGCTCTCGGCGGCGTGGCACGGCAGCACCTTGCCGGCCGGGGAGATGTTGAAGAACTGCCGGCCCCAGCCGCCCATGCACTTCTTCGGCCGCAGCGCATAATAGTCCGGCACCACATAGTCGATCGCGAGCGTGCCCTTGAGCCGCTCGCGCGCCTCCTCGACGATACGGGTGCACTCGTCGAGCTGCGCCACCGTCGGCATCAGCGCGGCGCGGTTCTTCAGCGCCCAGCCGTAATATTGCACATTGGCGACCTCGAGCCGGTCGGCGTCGAGATCGATCGACATCTGGATGATGTCGGGGAGGTGGTGCAGGTTCTGCCGGTGCATCACCGCATTCACGGTCAACGGCAGATCCAGCTCGCGCGTCCATTTTGCCACTTCGAGCTTCTTGCGGTGGCCGTTCTTGTAGCCGGCGACACGATCAGCCAACCCCTCTTCAACGCCTTGGAAGCTGATCTGCACATGGCATAGCCCGGCGTCCGCGAGATCGCTCAGCCTGTCGCGCGTCAGCAGCACGGCCGAGGTGATGAGGTTGGTGTAGAGGCCGACGTCGCTGGCATGCTTGACCAGCTCGACGAGGTCCTTCCGCGCGGTCGGCTCGCCGCCGGAGAAGTGGACCTGGAGCACGCCGATCTCGGCAAGCTCGCTCAGGACCTTCTTCCATTCCTCGGTGGTCAGCTCCTTGCCCGAGCGGTCGAGCTCGACCGGGTTGGAGCAATAGGGGCATTGCAGCGGGCAGCGATGGGTGATCTCGAGCAGCACGGCGAGCGGGATGCCAAAGGTCTCCGCCGTCGAGCGGCTCTTCTCCAGCACCGCGAGACTGTCGCTGGCGTCGGGCGGCAGAGCCGGATTACCGAGCACATCGCTCATGACGTCTTCTCCCGGGCCTCGGTGAGGAAGCCCTTGTCGGCGAGATCCTGCAGCATGACGATGACGTCGGCGAGGATCGCCTCGCGCGGCGCGGCGTATTTCGCCGCCAGCTGGTCGGAAACGTCGCCGACACTGCGCTCGCCATTGCAGAGCTGCAAGACCTCGACCGCGATCTCGTCCGGCGCCAGCACCCGTTCCGGCGCCAGGATCACCCAGACTTGTCGCGTTTCGTCATATTTCAGCTTGGCATGCCGCGGCAGCACGGGACGGCTTGTCTCGCTGACGCTGATGTTCCGCGGCCCGGCCATCGCTGTTCCTCTCAGCTCGCCTTGGGCACGAACGCACCCGGTGGAATGTGGCCCTCGACATAGGCGTGCTGGAGCGCGTCGAGCTGCACCCACAGCACGTTGGTCTTGAAGATCAGCGCATTGCACACGGATGCGCGCTCCTCCGGCGTCCGCGCATGCGCCTTGACATAGTCGAGCGCAAAACCGGCATCGCGCGGCGCCTGCGCCAGGCGCCGCTTGAAGTAGCTCATGATGTCAGGATTGACGAAGTCGTAATGCTCCAGCATGCCGGAGATGCGCTCTTCGTGCAGGTTGGGCGCGAACAATTCGGTGAGCGAGGAGGCGATCGCCTCCAGCGGGCTTTTTTCGCGGCAGTAATGGACATAGGCTTCGACCGCAAAGCGCGTCGCCGGCAAGATGCCCTCGGTGGATTCCACGTAAGATGTGTCGAGGCCGAGGCCCTCGGTCAGCTTGAGCCAGCGCTCGATGCCGCCCTCGGAGCCGACATCGCCGTCATGGTCCTCGATGCGGTGGCGCCATTCCAGCCGCGTGGCGCGGTCGCGGAAGCGCGAGATCACCACCGCGTCCTTGATCGGGATCGTGCTCTGGTAATAGTAGCGGTTGAGCGCCCAGGCCTGCACCTGGCCCTTGTTGAGCTTGCCGCCGTGCAAGAGCTTATGGAACGGATGCAGGCTGTGATAGCGCGTCGCGCCGATATGGCGCAGCGTCGCCTCGAGCTCCTCGGCCGAGTTGAGCCTGATGTCCTTGCCGATCGAGAGCGCGGTCATTCCTGTCAGTGACGCGGCATTCACAGCACGATCTCCGTTCCGTCGGCGGGTATCTGCCAGCCCGCCGCCTCGGCGGCCTTGCGCTCGATTGAGCCGGGCAGCAGCGCCGGGTTCGAGTTATTGATATGCAGAAACATCTTCCTGTCGAGTGTGAGATCGGCAAGCCGCGCGATCGCGCCGTCCGCGCCGGACATTGCGACATGGCCCATGCTCTTGCCGGTCTTGTGGCCGAGCCCGGCCCTGATCATCTCGTCGTCCTGCCAAACCGTGCCGTCGAAGAACACCAGTGCGGCGCCATCGATCTCCGCCTTGAGCGCGTCGGTCACCTCGGCGCAGGCGGCAATGAAGTAGAAGCACTTGCCGGTGGCCTTGTCGGTGACCTTCAGGCCCAGCGTGTCGCCATCGCCGGTCTCGCCGCCCGGATGCGCCGTGCCTTCGAGATACCAGGCCGATTTGCCCGGTACGGCGAAGGCCAGCACCTCGACGCCTGCGCGCGCGCCATCGGGCAGCCGCGGCTGGAACGGCTCGGCAATTCCGATCGGCTGCCGCCGCACGTTCTTCTCGTTCAGCACGTTGAAGATGCTGTTGGCCTTCAGGATCGCCAGCACCTTCTCATGGGCGTAGATCGTGAATGGCGAGCCCTCGCGCATCGAGAGCAGGCCCGCAACCGCGTCCACCTCGCCATTGGTCAGGATCACGCCGGCGATCGGGGTATGGCGCAGCGCGCCTTGCCTGGGATGCAGCTGTGGCGCGGCATTCAACTGCTGGCGGAGATCGGGCGCGGCGTTGATCAGGAACCAGTGCTCGCCGTCGCCGCTGAAGGCGACCGAGGCTTGCGTCCGCTGAAGCTCATGGCCGTTCGTACGGGCCGCCCGGCAGCCCTCGCATCCGCAATTCCATTGCGGAACTCCGCCGCCGGCTGCGGCGCCCAGGACGACGACGCGAAGCATGATCCGTCTCCTGGAAGCAACGTCGCGAGGTGGGTCTCAGGCCGACACAAATCCTGTCTTCCGGAAACGCATTGTGACCGAAAGAATCCGACCGAAAGATCCACCTGCGCTGAACGCGAACTCGCCAACCGCTTACTTGCGGGTGGCGCTCACATACATGTTGATTTCCATGCCGCACGGCACTTCGACGATCTTCGGGGCTTTCCAGGCCATTTCGGCTCTCCATTTTCTAGAATTCGGACGCGTCCGCCCATGGGTTAAATTACCGCGAGCACAAAAGTTCGCTAGTGAAATCTTCCCGAGAAGTCCATGTTGCGCCGYGAAATATCGCGGTTGGAACACCGTATTTGGTGAGGCAGTCTTGCGCTTGGCGCATTCGGTCGTGAACCCTGTCCTGATAAAGCAGTTGTGAGTGCAGTGCAGCTTTCAATCCGGTACAGGCGACCCAATTGGATCTCGGTGATGCCCAAATACTTCTTCAACACCCGTATCGGCGATGAATTGATCGTGGATCCTGAAGGCGAGGATCTGCGCAATCCCGATCGCGCCTGGGAGGTCGCCCGCCAGATGATCCTGGAAGTGGTGAAATCCGAGGGCGCCCAGCCGGCGCTCATGGAGGCGGTCATCGAGGTCACCGACGTCGCCGGCGAGATCGTGCTCGAATTTCCCTTCACCGAGGCGCTGCTGGATATGCCGGTTCAGTCGGCGACGAGGCACTAGAGGCACGCGAGGTGCGCTCCCTCCCCCGCCTGCGGGGGAGGGTTGGGGAGAGGGTGCTTCCGCAACGGGACAATCCCCCAGAGG
>NZ_JBFULT010000450.1:0-6200 GCF_054049755.1 Bradyrhizobium sp. P5_C11_2 | reverse complement strand
ACGGCAGCCTGATCGACATGGTCCGGGAATATGTGACGCCCAAGACCATCCTGGAGACCAGCGGCGGCGACTCCTCGACCGGAGAGTTCAATGCGCCGCCGGCCGGCGCGCAAGGCGCCGTGTTCACGCCGCTGCCGCCGCCCCGGATGCCGCCAAAGGACGAGCAATAGGCCCTTCACCATCGCGGCAGAGGCGCGCTGGAAAACCGCGCCGCGCTGGCGCATGTTGTTGACCTCCCTCAATTTGGCCTTATCGGCTTTCGATAAGAACCTGAGGGTGGAGGGTGCGTGCTCCTAGCTGTCTTCTCGGATATCCACGGCAACCGGCAGGCGTTCGAGGCATGCCTGAAGGTGGCCCGCGCGAAGGGCGCGGAGCGATTCGTCCTGCTCGGCGACTTTGTCGGCTATGGCGCCGATCCGGAATGGGTCGTGGAGACAGCGATGAGGTTGGTCGAGGAGGGCGCCGTCGCCGTTCGCGGCAACCATGACGAAGCGGTCAACACCACGACCGAGACGATGAATGCCGAAGCCCAGATCGCGATCGAATGGACCCGTGGGCGGCTCGACGTGGCGCAGCGACGCTTCCTGGCCGAACTGCCGATGGTCGTGGACGAGAAGGAGCGCCTTTACGTCCACTCCGAAGCATCACAGCCGACCCGCTGGCACTATGTCCGTGCCACCGCCGACGCGGCCAAGAGCCTGATCTCGACGCCCGCCCATGTCACCTTCTGCGGCCACATCCACCGCCCGGCGCTGTACTCGATGTCGGTGACGGCGAAGATGACGAGTTTCGTGCCGAAGACCGACGTTCCCGTGCAACTCCTGCGCGGGCGGCAATGGCTGGCCGTGCTCGGCTCGGTCGGCCAGCCGCGCGACGGCGATCCGTCCGCATCCTTCGTGCTGTTCGACACGGTGTCGTGCGAGATCACCTATTGCCGCGCGCCCTACGACATCGAGACGGCCGCGAGCCGCATCCGCGAGAACGGCCTGCCGCATTGGCTCGCCGACCGGCTGTCGCAGGGACGCTAGAGGCCGATGCCGAAACCCCTGGTCAAGCCCGGCGCGGAGATCGACGGCTACACCATCGGCGAATGCGTCCATGCCGGCGGCATGGCGACGCTGTGGAGCGTCACCCATCCCGACATCGACGTGCCGCTGCTGATGAAGATCCCGCGGGTGTCGGAGGGCGAAGACCCGGCCGCGATCGTCTCCTTCGAGATGGAGATGATGATCCTGCCCCGGCTCGCGGGACCGCACGTGCCGGCCTGTTTCGGCACCGGCGATTTCGCGCATCAGGCCTATGTCGCGATCGAGCGCATTCCAGGGACCACGCTCTACAAGCGGCTGCCCGACCTGCCGCTGCCTTACGAGGAGGCGCGGCAGCTGGTTGCGAAGATCGCGACGGCGCTTGCCGATCTGCACCGGCAGAACGTGATCCATCACGACATCAAGCCGAGCAGCATCATGTTCCGCGGCAGCGGCGAGGCGGTGCTGATCGACTACGGTCTGTCGCACCACAATCATCTGCCTGATCTCTTGCAGGAGGAGTTCCGGCTGCCTTACGGCACCGCGCCCTACATGGCGCCGGAACGGCTGTTGGGCGTGCGCGACGATCCGCGCAGCGATCTGTTTTCGCTGGGCGTGCTGCTCTATTTCTTCACCACCGGCGAGCGGCCGTTCGGCGAAGGCGAGACGCTGCGCGCGATGCGGCGCAGGCTGTGGCGCGACCCGCATCCACCGCGCGGCTTGCGCGCCGACTATCCGCCCTGGCTCCAGGAAGTGGTGCTGCGCTGCCTGGAGATCGAGCCGGTGTGGCGCTATCCGACCGCGTCACAGCTGGCTTTCGACCTCACCCATCCGGACCAGGTCAGGCTCACCGCCCGCTCGGAGCGGATCAAGCGCGATCCGCTCAGCGTCGCCTGGCGGCGGCGCTTCAATCAGGGCGTCATGGCGCCGCGCGCGAAGTCGGACGTCGCCGAGCAGATCGCCTCGAGCCCGATCGTCGCGGTCGCGCTCGATACCGCCGAAGGCGCGCCGGAGCTGAACGAGGCGCTGCGCATCACCACCGAGCGCATTCTGGCCACGTTACCTTCGGCGCGGCTTGCCTGCGTCAATGTCCTCAAGCTCAACCGCATCGCCATTGACAAGACGTTGGACGAGCAGGGTTCCAACAAGCACATCGACCGCCTGGTGGCGCTCCGGCATTGGGCTACGCCGCTGAAGCTCGAGGAGAGCCGGCTATCGGTTCACGTGCTGGAGGCGGTCGATCCCGCCACGGCGCTGCTGGAATTCGCCGAGATGAACTCGGTCGACCATCTCATCATCGGGGCGCGGCAAAATTCGTTCAGGCGTACCTGGCTCGGCAGCGTCTCGGCCAAGGTGGCCGCAGAGGCGATCTGCACCGTCACCGTGGTGCGACCGCCGCGGATGGCTGCGGATGCGGCGAGGGCAGGCGTCGGCGTGGTGTGGGGCTAGGAAGGATCAGGCCGCGTGGGCGGTGTGGCCGTCGCGCTTGCGGCGGATCGGCCAGGCGAACCGCGGCCCTTGCTCGCCGTGCTCCGCATGGCCGCCGAAGAACTGGATGATCTCGCGGCAGGGCTCGCAATTGAAGAGGTTACGCGACGCGGTTGCCTTGGTCATTTCCTTCAGGCAGTTCGGGCAATGCGGCTTCATGGGGCGTTCCGGAAAGAGGAATTCTCAGTGCCGGCGAGGCGAGCGGAGCGGATGGTCCAGGTCCGAATTGTCGAGCCCGGCATCGTCGCCCGGCGCGCCATCGGCGTGCTCGAGGCGGCCGAAGAAATAGTCGAGGTTCGGATGCGGGCGGCGCGGGATACGGCACCTGCGCTTCGGCTGACGTTTCACGATCGCGACCTGCATGGCATCAGCCCCGGCGAAATCGAGAGTGAGGGAAGCGGGCAGATCGTGCCGTGACCTTCGCCGGTCCGGCTGATGGGCCAAACACGACAAATGCACTGAAACCAAGCCACAACGCCACGCCAGTCCAAACCAGGGTCGTCGTCATGATGTGCTCCCGTCAAAAGCAGGCAGGAATCACTTGTGGTGATTTGCGCGAATCAGGGAAGCCCGGATGAGTACGGATTCAGGTTGCAATTTTAGGCATCGCGCGCCGCAACACCCGTAAGAACCGCAGCCTTTTGCGTGTGCGGCCGCCGCATCTTGCCCGCGCGCGCGCCTTCGAGGAGATCCCGGACGCGCGGAGCGTCTCGAACACAGCGAAACCCGTAGCAGCCGGTGTAGTCGGTATCGGGCGAACGGGTCGATCGCCCCGACGCGAAGTTGAGGTGACCGGCGCCACCGCCGATGTCGAGGATCTCAATGTCCGCGTCCATCGCCTGGAACGGCGTCTGGCTCACCGTCCGTCTGCCCCAGGCCGTTCGCAGGATCAGCGCGCGGCGATCGGTGATCAGATAGAGCGTCYGCAGGTCCTGCAACAGCATCACCAGCGGGGCCGCAACCATCGCAACTCCGAGCATCACGAGAGGTTGGGTCGCCTGTCCGATCCAGTCGTTTCTGATGGCGATGACGGTCAGCAACAGCCAGGGGAATCCGATCCACCAGAGAAATCGCCACATCATCATGCGGGCGACGCCGTCGGGCTGGCCCTGCCAGACCACCTGCTCCCCGTCTTGCAGGACCTCGACAAGCAGACGCCGCAGGCCTGCGGAAAACGGAGTGGCGCGGACTTCATCCATTCTCATTGGTCGCCGCGGCCGCAAGGCCGGTTCGGACCGCGAAGAGCCGTCAGATGGCCTCGCCGCGCGCCGTTGCCGCCGCGTTGCGGATCGCCGCGATGTTGGTCTTGTAAGCCTCCTGCGTGCCGCCCTTGAACACGGAGGTGCCGGCGACGAAGGCATTGGCGCCGGCTGCGGCCAGCGCGCCCGCGACGTCGGGGCCGACGCCGCCGTCGACCTCGATGTCGATCGGACGTCCCGCCGTCATCGCGCGGATGTCGCGGATCTTGCCGATCGCGGAGGGGATGAAGGCCTGGCCGCCGAAGCCGGGATTGACCGACATCACCAGCACGAGGTCGACGAGGTCGATGACGTATTCGAGCACGCTGATCGGCGTGCCCGGATTGAGCGAGACGCCGGCCTTCTTGCCGAGCGCGCGGATCGCCTGGAGCGAGCGGTGCAGATGGGGACCGGCCTCCGCATGCACCGTGATGTGGTCGCAGCCGGCCTTGGCGAAGGCCTCGAGATAGGGGTCGCAGGGCGAGATCATCAGATGCGCGTCGAAGATCTTCTTGGTGTGCGGGCGCATCGCCTTGATGACGTCGGGGCCATAGGAAATGTTCGGGACGAAGTGCCCGTCCATCACGTCGAGATGGATCCAGTCGGCACCGGCCGCGTCCACCGCGCGCACCTCTTCGCCGAGCCTGGAGAAATCCGAGGCCAGGATCGAGGGGGCGATTGCCAGGGGGCGGGGGGTGAAGGCTTGGGTCATGGCGCTGTTTCCCGTGGCGGCCGAAAGAGGAATGGCCTCGCCTAACATGGGCCTCCGTGGCGGGCAATGCAGGACAGGCGGGCTGCCTGTGGGCGGAAATTTCTGCCGTCTGCGGCACGAATTGCCGATATTGCCGGACCGCGCGGGGTGCGCTGGAAGCGGAATTCATTGAGCTTTTCGCGCTGGCACGACGCTTGCTGACTTCCTTGCCGGAACATTGACCGCGGCATGCCCGCATCGGTTGGAGTTGTGCAATGTTGTTTGCCCTTGGCGCCGTCTCGACTGCGCTCGACGCGATCCAGTCGCTGACGAATTCGAAATCGTCGTCCTCGACCCACAAGACGGGATCGTCGCAAAGCGCGCCGACCAATCCGTTCGCGATCGACAGCGGCAGCAACAGCACGAGCAGCGGCGCGACCTCGTCGGTCAATGCAGGCAAATATCCGCAGATATCGCCGGAGACGATGAACGCGTTGTTCGCCGCGCAAAGCCAGTCCTCGGACGGCACCGGCAGCGCGACCACCTCGACCTCGTCGAGCTCGACGTCTGCCTCGGCATCAACATCCACGAGTCGCGAGGACGCCCTCAAGCACCTGTTCTCGCAAATCGATGCCGACGGCGACGGCAAGATCACCAAGTCGGAATTCGAGGACGCGCTGGGCGCCGGCGGCACCAACCTGGCACAGGCCGACGACGTGTTCTCCAAGCTCGATGCGAATTCCGACGACAGCGTCAGCCTCGACGAGATGTCGAAGGCGCTGAAGAGCGGCCATGGCGGCCACCACCACGCCCAGGGCGCAGGCGACGCGTCCGGCAGCAGCTCGGATTCCTCGTCGCAGAGCGGCGGCTCGACCTCGACCACGACGACCGGTGCCGACGGCTCGACCACCACCACCGTCACCTATGCCGACGGCTTCAAGATGTCGACGACGGTCCCGGGCGCCTCCAGCTCTTCCCGTAATTCGGCCTACGATCTGTTCGCGCAGTTGATGCAGCGGCAAGGGCAAGGCGCATCAGCGACTGCCGGTTCGTCCATGTCGATGAGCGTGTGACGCCCACTCGCTGTCATGCCCCGGCTTGACCGGGGCATCCAGTACGCCGCGGCTTCTCGGTTCAATCACTACCGTCTCTGGAATACTGGATCGCCGGTCTTCGCCGGGCGACGACGCGTGACGCGTGGAGAGAGGGGCGTTCGTGCTACGCGCCGAACCGGTCCTTCCACGCCGGCAGCGCGCCGGGGAACGGCAACGCCGTCGCGGTGTACACGCCCCGTGCGATTGCGCGCGCGACCACATTGGCGGCGACGGTGCCGAGTTCGGTGAGCCCGACCAGCGGCTCGATCGGCTTTTCGCAGGTTGCAGCGGCGAACAGCACGTCGCCGTCGGTCGGTGCATGCACCGGATAGATGGCGCGGGCAAAGCCGGTGTGCGCGATCATCGCGAGACGCTTGGCCTGTGGTTTGGTCAGCACCGCGTCGGTGACGACGACGCCGATGGTGGTGTTTTCGCGCGCACTCGCGGCGGGACCGCCCTTGATGCGCATGCGGAGCATGTCGTCGGTGAACTTGTCAGGCAGGCCGCGTCCGCCGAATTCGCCGTCCACCTCGAACGGCGCCGCCCAGAACCACGGCCCGTTGCCGACCGTGACGCTGCCGACCGCGTTGACGGCGACGATCGCCGCGACCTTCACGCCATCAGGCGTCACCGCCGAGGCCGAGCCGAGGCCGCCCTTGAATGT
>NZ_JBFULT010000449.1:0-6281 GCF_054049755.1 Bradyrhizobium sp. P5_C11_2 | reverse complement strand
ACCCGCACCCTGGTCGGATTTGCGAGGGTCATCACCGGGCCGGCGTTCGTCGACACCGCCACGCAGCGTTTTGTCATTTCGTGGTTCAACCGGGACCGTCGCGATTTGCTCGGCGCGACCGACAGCACGTCGACGGAGACCACCAGCGGCTATGTCGAAAAGACGCCCAGCAAGATCGAATTCTTGTGCTGGACGACCGACGTCGTGCTGGCGACCGCAACGGGCACGCTCACCAATACCGTGAACAACGGGGCTGTTGGCATCGCAGTGATGATCGATGGAACGGTGGCGGGTACGCCGTGTGACGGCAACCTGGCTTCGACGTCGAACCGGTGCCCTGTCAGTCCGAGCGTCAACACAAGACTGACCGAGGGCTATCACTACGCCGACTTTGGCATCCGCACGCTGGGCAGCGGCACGGCGTCGGCGCAATACGGCATCACGACAACCGCCTGCGTCGGCTGAAAGGACGCTTTGCATGACCTTCGTTCGTCCCCGTGCGCGCATTCTCGAGATCTCGACCACGTCGGGCGGCGGGCCGCTGGCGCTCGCCGGCGCCGCCGATGGCTCCTACAACAATTTTGCCTCGTTCATGGCGGTCGGCGATCAGACCTATGTCACGATCGTCGAGCCCGGCGTCGCGTTCTGGAGCGGCGTTGCCACCTACAGCGCGGCCAACCAGCTGACGCTGACCACCGTCGAGGAGACCAAGGGCACCTTCGGTGCCGGCTCTAAGGAAGTCATGGCCTCGCCGCTGGCCTCGACTTCGATGTTCCGCGAGGACATCGCCGGCGCGATCGTCACCGGCGGCACGTCGACGGCATACACGGTCGCCTCCTACCGGAAGTACAACACGCTCGCCGAGCTCGACGGCAACATCATCGCATTCACGCCGCATGTGACCAATGGGCTCGGATCGCCCCATGTCTCGCTCAACGTCGATGGCCTAGGGGCCAAGGCGCTCCGCGCCGAGCCGACGCGAGAGCTCTACGCCGGCGTCCTGATCGCGGGAACGCCGTACACCGCGCGCTATGACGGCACCAACGGAATTTTCTATCTGCACGGGTTCTTCGGCGACCCCTACAACGTCCCGCTCGGGGCCGGCCTCGATTATTGGGGGCCGACCACGCCGAGCAGCGCGTTCGCGTTCCCGACGGGGCAGCCGATTTCCAGGGCGACTTACGCCGGCCTCTTCGCGCTGATCGGGACCACCTATGGCGTCGGTGACGGCTCGACCACGTTCAATCTGCCGGACAAGACGGAGCGCGTCTCGGTGATGAAGGCGAGCGCGCCGAGCCGTCTGACCTCGACCYATTTCGGTGGCAACTCGTCTCAGCTCGGCGCAGTCGGAGGTGCGGAGAGTCACGTGTTGACGACGGCGGAGATGCCATCTCATGGTCATGGTGTTACTGATCCAGGGCACTCCCACTTGTATTTCTCGCCGAACAACAGAGATCAGAAACCAAGTTCTGGCGGTTCGGCTCCGTACATCGATACACAGCAGATCAGCACGTCCGGTGCGACGACAGGCATCAGCATTCAGAACACTGGTGGCGGCGGTGCCCACGCGATCGTCCAGCCCACGATCGTCTGCAACTACATCATGCGAGTGTTTTAGGAAATTGGCTGAAGATGCCCACGGGAATGATGTTTTCGAGAGCTTCGGGAGGGAAAAACAGGAAGTCTCGGTGACCACCCAAACCGAACTTGTAATGCGGTACTTGCTCCGGGTTTGAGCAGGGCAGGTAGCGGTCTCCGAGAAACATGACTCCCGAATATCCTAAGGCTCGAAAGAATTCGAACAGCCGGGCACCTTCTGGAGCGGTTGCCTCAAACTGGACGACCGGGCGAAATTTTCGGATTGTCTGCTCTGCTCCGAGAAAGACGTTTAGCTCGTGACCCTCGACGTCGCACTTGATGAACTTCAGGTTTGAGATGTCGCGGAAGCTGTCGAGTTCTCTGGTCTGGACCGAGATGGTCTCGCCAATCGCTCTCGACAACGACGCGCTTCCGTCTCCGGCTCTCTTCCGCGAAAGTTTTGCGACGCGCTGGTTATTCGAAAGCGCCACGTTCAACGTCGCGACGTTGCTCCATCCGAACCGTCCCCGTCGCGCCTCAATATACTCGATCATCTCGGGTTGCGGATCAAAGGCGAGGACCTTTCCTTCAGATCCGACCGCGCGCGCGAGCCAAAAGGAATAGATGCCCTTGTTGGCACCAACATCGAGAACCGTAGCGCCACGCAATCTGAGGTTCGCAAGCGTCTTGAGTTGAAGGCGTTCTGTTCTGAACCGATAGCGGATGCAGCGCATCAGGAAACGTGCATCTTCATATTGAGTTGCGATCCGCTCTAGGGGCGAGCGGGCGCTTGCAAAACGGGCAATTGCCACCTTGGAAAATCCCCAGCTTTTTAAGTTGTGGGGACCGTATCACTGCAACTGCTCGTCGAACAACCCATCCGGGCTGCATTTCCCCATCTCAACCGAAAGTCTAACCACATGCTCGACCTGCATGGCATTTCGCGTGCCGCGTTCGATCTCGTCGTCGCCGCCGAGGTGACGAGCCAGGCCGCCTATGAGCGCAGATATCGCCGCGTGCTCGAATATCCCGGCGAGCAGAGCGGCCCGACCGGCGGCATCGGTTACGATTTCGGCACGCAGACCCGCGCGCAGATCTCGGCCGACTGGGGCGACAAAGTCGAGCCCGGCATGCTCAAGATCCTGCTCGGCGCCTCAGGCAAGCGCGGCGAGGCGGCGGCGGCCTATTCGCGCGCGACGCGCGGGCAGGTTGACATTCCCTGGGATGTCGCGCTCGACGTCTTCGCCAATCACGACCTGCCGCGCTATCTCGCCATCCTGGAGCGCTACTGTCCCGGCGCCGGCGCCCTCGGTCCGGACTGCAAGGGCGTGCTGTGGTCGATCGCGTTCAACCGCGACGCGGCGGGCTTCATCAAGGCCGGGCCGCGCTACGCCGAGATGCGCGAGATCCGCGCCTGCGTCGCCTCCGGCGATCTTGCCCGTATCCCCGGCCAGATCCGCTCGATGCAGCGGCTGTGGCCGAAAACCTCCGGGCTCTACGCGCGGCGCGAGACCGAGGCGCGGCTGTTCGAAAAGGGTTTGGCCGAGCACCATCCCGACCAGCACGCCCGACTCGAGGTGACGCCGCCGGCGCCGGATCCGGACGTCGTCGTCCAGGTCCAGACCCGGCTGCGCGAGCTGGGCTATTACGACGCCGGCGCGGTCGACGGCCAGCTGGTGCCGAAAGGGCGGACCGAGGCGGCAATCCTGGCGTTTCGGCATGAGCATGATCTGCCGCTCAAGCCCTCGATCGACGACGATCTGCTCGCCGCGATGGCGCGCGCCGAGCCGCGCCAGGTCTCGGAGGTCAGGGCCGGTGCGACGACGCAGGATCTGCGCGAGCAGGGCGTGCAGACCATCGCCATCACCGACCAGGTCAAGGGCTGGGCCGGCAGAATGTTCGGCACCGGCGGCGGCCTCGGCGGCGCCGGCGTGCTGGCCTGGATCACCGACAAGGCCACGGCGGTCTCCGGCGCCAAGGAAGCGGTCGGCGGCCTCGGCCTGACGCCGCAGATGGTCGCCGGTCTGGTCGCGGGCGTCGTCGTGCTCGCGCTCCTCGCCGGCCTCGGCGTGCTGGTCTGGAAGTTCGCCGACAAGATCGAGGCCAAGCGCGTTGCCGACTACCGTGCGGGGAAAAACACGTGAGCGCGATCATCCCCATCATCGTCCGGCTGGCCGGGCTTGTCGGCGTCAAGCTGTCGCCGTTCTGGGCTGGTGCGGTGTTTGCCGCAATCGTTGCGCTGATCCTCGGCGGCAGCGCGATCGGCGCCGGCGTCCATCTCTACAACGCGGGCTATGCGGCCGCGGACGGCGCCTGGCGCGAGAAGGCGCTCGAGGCGCAGCTCGCGGCGATGCGTGCCGACCTCGATGCGGCCAGGCGCGCCGCCGGCGACGAGGCGCTGCGCGCGGCAACAATCCAGCAACAGGCAGAGCAGGAAAGGGCGGGGACCGATGCCTATGTCGAGGATCTCGAGAAACGGACGGCGGCGCTCAGCGCGGGCGGCAAGCCTAACGCTTGCGCTCTCACTTGTGACGATCTGCGCGGGATGCGCATCAAATCCGGCGTCTGCGCCGCTGCACCGGGAGTTGCCGGCAGCCCCGGCGCGCCTGCTCAGTCCCGTGGGCGATCCCTCCGCAAAACTGAGTGACGACGCGCGCGAGCGCATGGCGCGCACGCGCGACGCGCTGAAAGAGGCGAACCGCCGCCTCGAGGCCGGACGCGCCTGGTACGACGGCGTGCGGCAGAGCTACGGCGAGGGGAAATAATGACCGAGGCAGAATCAACCCAAGCCGCGCTGCTCAAGATGGCGCAGACGATCGGCGGCCTCGTCGCCTCGGTCGATACGCTGACGCGGCAGTGGCGCGACCAGGACGAAAAAGCCTCGATCGGCCGCCGCGACATGCATCAAAAGATCGACCGCGTCGTCGACGACTTCCGCACGCTCGAGGGCTTGGTCAAGGCGGCAATCTCCGACATCGCCGACATGAAGCCGATCGTCGATGCCGTTGAGGTCGCCAAATTCAAGGCGGTCGGCGCGCTGACGGCCGGACGCTGGTTCTACTGGCTTGTGTTTGGCAGCGGCGGCGGCGCGGCAGCGTTGTGGATCGCCTCGCATTTTTTCCAGGTGACATTGAAATGAAGCTCGAACCGCAGATCCTGCGCCATCCGCTTGACCAGGCCCTATTCGGCACGGCCGCGATCAAGCTCCTGGTCGCGCTCGCGATCGTCATCGCGCTGCTGTCGCTGTTCGCGGCGATCGCCGAGGCGCGGCGGCAGCGCTCGATCTCGGCCGCAGGCTGGCTTGCCGGCGCCGCGGTCGTGGCGGCGATCGTCGCGGCCGTCCTGGTCGGCAGTGTGACGGCGGCATACGCGTGAATCCTGCAAATCGAAAGGAGACCGAGCTGTGAGCAAATGCCTTTTTGCGTTCCGCGGCCTGATTATCCGGGCTATCTCAACTTCACGCGCGAGGATGATGGGACGGTGTCCGTCCATGTGCGCGGCGATCCCGAGCAATTCGAGGGTGAGTATGTCTGCGGCTATGCCGGCCGCGACACCGGCTTGCCGGGCCGCTGCACGCCCGGCGACGATCGCTGCAACAATTACTGCAACATGGCCCCGGAAAAGGGCGCGATGCAGCCGGCGCCGCTGAGTTGCACGCAGGTCCGGGGCAGCGACACCGTCAAGCTGACGTTATCGGCGGCCGATTTCGAGCGACTGGTGGCGTCCTTTGAGGAAATCGGCAAAGCTTAGAATTCGTCCGCGACTGCCTCCCGGACGAACGCGGGGCCGCGGGGGGCGRCCCTGATCGAGCCCGGCGCGCGATGACCCCGCGCGCCGGGCTTTTTCTGAATCTGACAATTTCATCAATTCGGGCCGGTTTATTCGGCATTTCGGTCGCGGCGGGCTCTGTCGTCATCCTCGCGCACGGCCCGCTCAATCTTGGGGCAATCTTCACGGGACTCTAATCGGTGCCACGGGCGGGGCTTCGGTCGCGTGCCTAGTGGCCTAAACGGAACGTTCTCGCGATTGCCCCAATTTGATTTACTAACGACACGTTATTTTTTTGGCGTGTGAGCAGTATTGACCAGCAATTTTGGTGCTGAAATTGTTCCATTGGTTCCATCACCGCACGGCCCATGGCTTTTATCGGTGATGAGAACGCCAGTTGCGCTCCCGCCCTCTCGAGCAGCGGAGAAGCGACATGCAGCGTCGCCGTTTCAAAGAAAACTCAAGTCTCGAATACCGTCTTGACCAGAAAGCAACGAGCTTGCGCCAGCAAGCCAAGTTGCTCCCACCAGGGAGGCTGCGCGAACAAGTTCTTCGTCAGGCCCGCCAGATGGACGTTGCCTCTCACATGAATGCGTGGCTGACTTCCCCCGGTCTGCGCGCGCCCCAGTGAGGCATGCCGCGGCATCAATTCATGCGGCGACGGAGCCGCTTGATGATCTCTCGCAAGTCGTCCGCGTACTCCGCAATTACGCGTCGGGCCTCTTCCAAGCGTGAAGGCTTTGGCTCCGACAGGTCTTTGCCTGCAGGTGGATCGTCAGGATCGCCCATGGCCCGACGGTTTGACCCGAACCGGATGGGACCATTGAGCTACATCAACAGAACCGACCGGACTCCTAGCCGTCGGCCGGGTCGCATGCGAAGCTCTAACTATATTTTGCGTCTCGGAGGGAAACCCGATGCGCCTTGCTTTGCCC
>NZ_JBFULT010000448.1:0-6334 GCF_054049755.1 Bradyrhizobium sp. P5_C11_2 | reverse complement strand
CGGCCAGAATGGAGCGCATCGTATCGGTTCCGATCGAGCAACTGCCCGGCATCATCTGATGCGCCGTCCGTCCCGCCGCAATCCGATACGGGTTCACAGCTAGGAGATGGGCGAAATTGCAAAGCCCCCTTTTCGCGCCCATGATCGCGCGTCAGAGGTGCTGGGCTTGTACTCGCCGCCATTGATTTTTCAGGCCAATTTCCAAGACTAATCACGGGGTCCCGGGCTCGGGCCCCGGCGCGCTCGCCAACACAATCAATGGCTTACGGCGAATTGCGAACCTATCGAGAAACCCCGGCGCGCCAACCGTGACGGCAAAACGATTGCGGACCCGCTCGTCCAGGATCGCGGCCCGGTCGTTGCCCGCCATGAGCTCGAGCCCGGCGCTTCCCCCCGGCATGACCGCCTGCCCTGCCAGATCCAGGCAGATGCGATCGAGGCGAGGCGGTCCTTCGCGCAGCCATTTCGGGAAATTCGGACACTCGGAAAATCGGAGGTAAGCCCACTGCGCGATGGCTCGAGCGCTGTTCTTGTCGCATGTTCAGGCCCTGGGCCGTGCGARGCCTCGAACGGTCCAGCGCCTCGGCCTCAGCTTCAAGCCAGCCTCGGAGTTGGGGCCGATTTTTGCGAGCCCCCCAGACGAATGCTTCCTCATATTCGAGCTGACCGGCACGCCAAGCGGCGGCCTTATTTTACGGTCTCTTCGTCTCTCGTCAGCGCCTCAAGCCGATCCAGTTGACCGGCCAAACCGGTCAAGCTCTTGGCGATGTTCCTCAGGACAAAGGCCCGGCTTTCGGAAATATCGAGATTGGAAGAAATGGCCTTGTARTGATTTGCGAGTTCCTTGCATCTGGCSGCCGTAATCATGYGGGCTCCATGAATCAATGARCAATAGGGGAATACAGTCTATTCCGTCCGCGCGCTGAACCACGGGAAGCTCGAACCGACGCGCAGGATGACGAAGGGGTACAGGATCATCCGTTGAAGCATCGGCCTAGCGGGAAAGGCCGCAGGGTGGTTCCAGCCCCCACTGCGGCCATCCCGGACAAACAAAAAGTTGGTGCTCAAATCTCGCCGGTGTTCACACAGTAGAACACCCCGTTCCGAAAATGGATTCCGTACAACTACCGGAATTCGAGTTTCTACGCATTGTCACCTAGGGGCGAACATGGCAGGGCTGGCTTTCCAGCCCCCAATGCTCCCGGCTGCCGGTTCAATTGCGGATCAGAGCGCCGGGAGTGCCAGGCCCGCCAGCGTCAACCGGCGGGCCTGAGCGGGTATCACCGTGACAGTGCACCGAATGGCCACCCGCTCCTTCCGCATCAAGCTGCCTGGCCCGTCCGCGTCATCCCAAGCACGTCATCCGCGAACTTTCTTTGCGCCGGCAGTTCCCGTTATCCTGGCGCAGGCGACGTCGGGTTAAGGCGCAGAAATGAAAGCAAGAACAATGGCGGCTGGCCCCGCAATCAGACGTTCGCATCTGGTCAAGCCGGCGACAGGATCAGAATTGAGCCTCTGGCGATTTCAGAGCTTTGCGGTGTGGGGGGCATGTGTCGGCGCTGTTGCGGCCGGCATTGTTGCCTACCTGACCTTGAGCGCGACCAAGCTGGACCTGGGCGCAAATCTCGCGCAGGATTTTCCGGTCGTCCATTTGGGTTTCGCGGACAGCGCAGCCATTAAACGTGCCGAGAAGCTCTTCTACGTCTCGTTCTATGTGTTCGGCTTCGTCTCGGCCTTTGCGGCACTCAGGCTCCGGAAGTTCTTCGAAGGCTATTCGCTGATCCTGTTTTACGTCTCCGCGCTGGCAATTGTCATCGCGCTGGAGGCATTCCTACAGGACGCATTCCAGCAGAGATTTCGGATGGTCGCGCTGGCCGTCGCGGTCGGCGCGATCTTCGTTCCCTTCGTGAAGCGCATCCCGATCCACACCAGCATCAAGGGCGACCAGGAATGCAGGTCGATCGACCTTTTCGAATTCAGATGGGTTGACGCTGCCCTGATCACGGCACTGCTCGCCCTAACCCTGCCTTTGAGCGTGCAGCGCTTGGCTGCGGAGGCGTCGGCCAATCCTCACGCCGTATCGTTCCTCGTCGGGCCGGCGCTCTATCAATTTGCAGATGGCCTAGTGCCTGGCCGCGATTTCCTGTCCTTCTACGGATACGGACCGCCCTACTTGTTCGGTCTGGTCCTCCGGGCCGACGCAAACGTTCTGTATTTGCTCTATGTCGCTTTCGTTGCCGCGTGTCTCGCGATCTACCACCTGTCGGCTTACTGGGTGCTGCGCGACTTCTTCCAGAGCAGAGCACTGCCGTTTCTCCTGGCCGTCGTATTTCTTGCGCTCTGTCAATACGGCGACGGCGAAGCATTCAACGGACCGTCCGCCCTCGCCATCAGGTACATGTTCGTGTTCATTGCCACGGGCATTCTTGCGCGTTTCCTGGTCCAACCTTCAGCTTGGTTATTGGCGGCGCTATCCACCGTCTGCGCAATCTCGATCTTCTGGAACACGGAGACTGGGATTTATACCTGGCTTGTGGGTTGCGCGGTCTTGTCGGTGCGGGTGCTCGAAAGGCGCTGGCCTTGGGAAGTCGCGGCATTCACCGGACTGTCTGTTGTCATCCTGTCCGCACTGTTCGTCGCTGCGTTCGGTTCGGCCGTTCTTTCGATGGACTTCTTGCACGTATTGCTCGCGCCGATCGGTCTGCACAGCGTCTCGAATTGGGTAGCGGTGACGATGAACTGGCGTCCCGGATTTGGGACATTCTACCAGTTGATCTTTCCAGCGATGGCCATAGGCACAGCTGTTAGCGTTGCAGGGACGTGGGCCAAGTGCCGCTCCATCGAGCGTGCGTATCTTCTGGTACTCTCCCTCGTCGCGCTGGTGTTCATGGCCAAGTGGCTGAACCGGTCCCTTGACGCGGTGTGGCAACAAAACGCCTTTGCTTATCTTGCGGTTTGCGCGTGGTGGTGCCGGTCGGCATTCCGCGCTGTCCTCGGCCGAACGACTTCGCTGGCCATCCCTGCGCTATCGTTGGCGGCAACGGCCGTGCTCTCGGTCGCCGCGCTTCTGAGCGCGCAGGATCGTCAACAGGGCGTGACGATCGGGCTGCGGTCGTATTGGCAATATCCGAGCATCGCCAGGCTGAAGTTGGGCCGAGGAGCTGGGAAGGTAAAGGTTTCTCTCGATAGCAGCGACGTCGACCTGGTCAACAAGGTCGTCCCACGCGATGGTCGCATGTTGTTATTGTCCGACCAGGATTGGCTCGTCCTTGTCGCGCTTGGCAGAGCACCCAAGAGTTACTTCCTTCCATTCCGGGATACGTTCAGCCCGGAACATGTGACTCGGAGCTTTGCTGGCACGGATCATTTCATTTTGGACCGCGGCGCGACCTATGAGTATGACTGGCTGAAGGAGATGGTGGAACGCATCCTGCTGGACCAGTTCGAACGCACCGAGGAATCAACCCGGTTTGCTCTCTATCGAAGGAAGTCATGACCGGCGGGGATGTAGCGGGCACGCGGCGAATTCCGGTGCAGTCACCGCAATTCTATTCGATACTCTCCTATCCGGCAACAGACCCTTCCTGGTCGTGACGAATGACGACAGGTCCGCGCGTCACGCAGCGGAATCCGATATGGCTGGTCGACGTGTCGACCGGCTCGGCATGGCGCGCGGCGGGACGGTAACGCCGGCAATAATTGGGCGCGCAGAGATGCGAGCCGCCCTTCAGCACCTTGCGTGGAATGCGGATGTCCGGCAGGGCGAGGTCGTAGCTCGCATCCTCGCGGCCGCCGTGTGGATTTTTCGGAATGCAGCAGGGCTTTGCGGCGTCGGCCACGTGCCGCGCCGACCACCAGTCCGAGGTCCATTCCCAGACATTGCCGATCATGTCGTGAAGGCCGTAGCCGTTCGGCGGGAAGRCCATGACCGGCGAGGTACGCTCGAACCCATCCTCGCCGAGATTCTGGACAGGGAAATTTCCCTGCCAGATATTGGCCATGTGCTTGCCGCCCGGCATCAGTGCATCGCCCCAGGCAAACTCCTCGTCGTCCAGACCGCCGCGCGCGGCGAACTCCCACTCCGCCTCCGTCGGCAGATCCTTGCCGGCCCAGCGCGCATAGGCCACGGCATCGCTATAGGAGACGTGGACGACGGGATGGTCGTCGAGGCCTCTGATATTGCTGCCGGGCCCATAGGGATGGCGCCAATTGGCACCGCGCATGAAGGTCCACCACTGGCTCCAGTTGGTGAGATCCGTGATGCGCGGCAGCGGCGAGAACACCAGCGAGCCGGCGTAGAGCATTTCCCTGAGCACGCCGGGATAATCCCTGGGATCCGGAACGATCTGGGCCTCGGTGACGTGGCCGGTGGCGTCAACGAACTTCTTGAACTGCCTGTTGGTGACGGGCGTGCGATCGATCCAGAAGCCATCGACGAACGCGCGATGGCTTGGCGCCTCCTCGGGATAATGGTGATCGGATCCCATGCGGAAGGTCCCGCCGGGAATGAACACCATCTCGCCGGACTTTATGTCGTCCGGCAGCCACTCGCAGTGATCCAGGTCCGCCCGCAGCATGGTGGCACTCCGATACGCGCATTCGACCTGGTGCTACGGGGTGGAATTCAGCAGACGTCGATTGCGGCGGATCGCCTTGCACATTGGACGCATTGTCCGGTCCCCCCTCCTTGGCGCCCAGAGCTTGAGATGCTGACGACGTATTGCGTCAGCATCTCCTCCCCTTTTTGCGCGCGCGCTATCCTGCACGCGGCGAAAACCCGCCACGTGCGCTCTGCCAAACCGCAGAGCGACTCCAATTCGTTTCGCTTAGGCCGCAAACGATATCCGAAGATCGGACTTCTGTGATGTGCAGTTTGTGCCAGTACGCCACAGCGACGGTTGAGGTTTGATCCACGACGCCATGCGGCGACGATCTCGCGTCAAATTCGGCGATGATTTGCCTCAAAACACCACATCATCGGCCTGCCCCCCACTTCCCGTTGTGGCACTGCCGGCTGCCGCAGAATCGTCGCGCTTCAGCAACAGAGTACGACCATGGGGCAGGTCCTTCTGGTTGATTCGCGGAAGATCGAGAGCTTCGAAGGTCTTCACCAGGCCGTCCACGGCTCCCATGTCGACGTCATGCAGCTCGGACGCGGTCGGATGCGCGGAGCGCTGTCGCATGTCGGCATCGGGGATTTCTCGCTCAGCATCGGCACCTTCAATGTCGGCATGCGTACGCAGCGCATCGCCAGCGACGACAAGCTCATCATCGGAATGTTGCTGACGGCCGCGGAGCGCGTCGCTCACTGGTCGTTCAACATGCAGCTCAACGACGTCCTCGTGATTCCGCCGCTGGTCGAGCACGATGGCGTCTTTCACGGCGCGTCCGCTTACGCCGCCATGCGCTTCGACCTCAATGAAGTCGCGTCCATGTTCGGCGGCGAAGCGAGACTGAGCGATCCCGACACATGGCGCAGCCGCGGCCATTTCCGGGCTGATCCCGAGACCGGCGCGATCGCCTCACGCCGTCTTGTCGAGATCATGTCGCACCTTCGCGCCCACAATGATGCCCTGACGGCTTCGACTGCCGATTTCTGGAAACGATCCATCGTCGAGTGCATGGCCGCCAACGTCATGTCGTCCATGCCGCCCGATGACAGTGGCTGGCTGCCGTCGGCGAGGCGGCTCATCCGCCGGGTTGAAGGCTATCTCGACGAAGCCGGCACGCGCCCGGTACATGTCTCCGAGATTTGCGCGGCGCTAGGGATCTCGCGACGCACCTTGTATCGCGCCTTTCACGAGGTGTTCGGCGTCGGCCCCGTCGGCTTCCTTCGGCACAAGCGCCTTTGCGCGGTGCACTCCATTCTGCGCGACAGCGCTCCCGGCTCGACGACGATCGCAGCGGTGGCGATGCAGCAGGGCTTCTACGAACTCGGGCGCTTTTCACAGTACTATTTGGCGATGTTCGGGGAACATCCATCGCAGACGTTGGGAGTCGCACCGTTCTCGGCGTCCAAACGCGAGGCCGTCTAGACGCAGGCGACAGGACGGTTACCGCCTCTTGCGGCAGGCCGGTTCGAGCGTCGCTCGGGCCTGACCCCGCCTCAACTCCCCCGCGCCACGCCGTTGCCAATCAACTCCGTTGGGCGCACGCTGTCCGGGCGCGTTAGACGCACCGCAGGGAGAGACACATGAAGGAACACGGCCTGGATGGCCGCCACCGGGACAAGGATGGCGGGATCAGCAAGAAGCACGGCAACACGCTGGTCGGTACCTTGCGCAAGATCTATGGCAAAGGATTTGCGGCCGGGTATCCGGATGCGACCCAGCTC
>NZ_JBFULT010000447.1:0-6352 GCF_054049755.1 Bradyrhizobium sp. P5_C11_2 | reverse complement strand
CCACCGCTGCTGCAGCTGGCGCAGGAAACCACAACGTCTGACGTCCTGATCGTCCAGGTCACACCGGCGCGCGACRGCTATGTGCCGATCACGCTGGCCGCCATCGACCGCCGGCTCGACCAGATCGCGGCCAACGCCGTCCTCAATGCCGAGATCGCGGCTGTCGAGTGGGCAGCATCGCATGCCGCCGCCGAACTGCGGCTGTCCAGGATCGCGGCGGAGGATTCGGTCGACGGCCTGGCGCAGCGCTCATCGACAGACCTCGGCCGCGGCTTCATCCGCCTGCTGCACAGGAGCGGCCGCGAGGCCGCCGAGCGCTGGCTCGGGCAAGGTGCCAATGCCAACGCAGCGCCGCCTGCACCCGGCAAGCGCATCGTTTCCACCGAACCCGCGCTAGCCTGATTTCGCCAGCGCCTCCTCGAGGAACCACGCCGCCGCGAGCGCGAGCGCGTCATTGCCGAAGCGCGCGATCACCTGCACGCCGATCGGCAGGCCGCCGACCTTCAAGACCGGCACGTTGACGCAAGGATTGCCCATCAGCGTCCAGAGCCGKTTGTAGCGGGGGTCGCCGGTGGAGGCGAGCTCCTTGGCGGGCGGCGTGCCTGGCGCCGAATAGGTCAAGAGCACGTCGACGCCCTCGAACAATTCGCCAAGCTCGCGGCGGCCGCGGCGGCTGATCCGGCGCGCCTCGTCATAGTCCTTCGGCGTCAAACCGACCGTCGCGTCGAGGCTGGCGCGCAGCATCGGCGCGATCTCGTCGTGATGCTCGGAAAATTCCCAGGCGAGTGCGCGATGCGCCTCGAAATCCTGGATGACCGGGTGGATGCGCCAGGCCTCCTGCACGGACTGCGGCAAGTCGATGGTCTGAACGCTGGCGCCGGCGCGTTCAGCCGCCTTGATCGCGGCTTGCAGCCCCTCTTCGGCGGCGGGCTCGACGGCGCCGGCGAACTCCTGCCTGACCACGCCGATGCGCGGCGACCTGGCTGCGACAATGCCGGAAAATTCGCTGCGACCGGTCATCGCCGACAGTCCGCGCGCGAGATCCTCCGCACGGGCCCCGAACAGGCCGACGGTGTCGAGCGCCCACGAATAGCATTTGACGCCGACGGTCGGCAGCATCCGGAACGACGGCTTGATCGCGGCGGCGCCGCAATAGGCCGCCGGACGGATCACCGAGCCGCCGGTCTGGGTGCCCAGCGCCAGCGGAATCATGCCGGCGCCAACCGCCGCCGCCGAGCCCGAGGACGAGCCGCCCGGCGTATGGCCGAGATTGTGCGGATTGAGCGTCGGGGTCGGATCGCGCGAGGCGAACGCGGTCGTCGTGGTCTTGCCGATGATGGTGGCGCCGGCCCGCTTCAGCATCATCACGACCGGCGCGTCGCTGCGCGGCTGCCAGCCGCGATAGATCTGCGAGCCCATCTCGGTCGGCATATTGGCGGTGTCGATGATGTCCTTGATGCCGACCGCGATGCCGCGCAGCGGGCCGGAGGCTTGCGCCTTCGCGGATTTGTCGTGCCTGACGAAGGCGTGAACGTCCTTCTCTTTGGCCTCGATCGCCGCATGCGACTGGGCGATGGCGGCATCGGGCGAAAGCTCGCCCGCTTCGATGCGGCGCTGGAGATCGGCGAGTGAGATCATGGCAAGAACCCTTCTTATTGGGATCGCTTTTAGCATTGCGCCGAGGTCGCGCAAGCGCACGGAGCTGCTGCCCACGCCCTCAGGTTGTTCCATGCTGTGCGTGCAAGGAGACGCCGTGGACGCCATCAACCCAAGCGTTGAGCTGACCGAGACTGAGCGGATCGATCGCCTGCGGCTGAGAAATCGGGCCGCCAATGAGCCTAAAGCCCTCGCCGCCAATTTCTACGCCGTTTCCAAGGCTCATCCCGCCAACGTAGTTCTTCATGAAAGGTCGTCGGACCAAAGACGGATCGCGATGGCCGGTCTGATGCACGCGGTTCCAAGGAGCCTGGCTTGATCCAAATCAACGAAGCAAATGACGCAGGGCACGACGCTCTGCGGCAGGTTGCGGCTCTCTGCGCAACCTGTCCCACAATCGTCTGGTCGGCGGGCTGGAGGAATGCGCTTCTAACCGTGAAAGGACAAGTAACATGTCACGTCGAGCGATCTTCTCGTTGGCCGCGTCGGTCATCATCGGCATCGGGTGCGTTGCTATGGTTTCAACTGATGCGTTCGCATATCGCGGTGGACGCGTTGGTGTTGGCCGCGCTGGCGTCTATCACGGCGGCGTTTATCGCGGCGGTGTTTACCGTGGCGCAGCGGTACGCCGTGGAGTGGCGGTAGGCGTCGGTGCTGCTGCCGTCGGTGCCGCTGCCTACGGAGCTTACGGAGCTTATGGAACGCAGCGCTGCGGATACTATCCCTACGGACCTTGCTACTAGAAACTGTCGGAGAGCCTGCTCTCGCCGAATGCAGATCAGGGACGTACGCGGGTCAGCCTTGAGGAAGGCGGCAGCGCGCTACCCCATTCCTCCTCGCGCAAGCGCACGGAGCTGTTGCCCACGCCCTCAGGTTGTTCCATGTTACGCCTGCAAGGAGGCACCGTGGACGCCATCAATCCGAGCGTGGAGCTGAGCGAGACCGAGCGGGTCGACCGCCTGCGGCTGATCCGCTCCGACAATGTCGGGCCGCGCACCTTCCGCTCGCTGGTCGATCATTACGGCAACGCGCGCGCTGCCCTGGAGCGGCTGCCGGATCTCGCACGTCGCGGCGGCGCGGCGCGATCGGGGCGCATCTGTAGTGCGGATGAGGCAAAGGCCGAGCTCGCCGCAAGCCGCAAATTCGGCATCGCCTGGCTCGCGCCCGGCGAGGACGGCTATCCGGCGCGGCTGGCGACGCTCGACGACGCGCCGCCGCTGCTCGCCGTGCGCGGCGACACGAAAACCTTGATGCGGCCGATGATCGCGATCGTCGGCTCGCGCAACGCCTCCGGCGCCGGGCTGAAATTTGCCGGTCAGCTCGCGCGTGAGCTTGGCGAGGCCGGCTTCATCATCATCTCGGGCCTCGCCCGCGGCGTCGACCAGGCCGCGCACCGCGCCAGCGTCGAGAGCGGCACGATCGCGGTGCTCGCCGGCGGCCATGATTGCATCTATCCGCCCGAGCATGGCGATCTGCTCGCATCAATCCTCGACCAGGGCGGCTCCGCGATCTCCGAGATGCCGCTCGGCCATGAGCCGCGCGCCCGCGATTTCCCCCGCCGCAACCGGTTGATCTCGGGCGCCTCGCTCGGCGTGGTCGTGGTGGAGGCGGCGCACCGCTCGGGCTCCCTGATCACCGCGCGCATGGCCGCCGAACAGGGCCGCGAGGTGTTCGCAGTCCCCGGCTCGCCGCTCGATCCCCGCGCCGCCGGCACCAATGAACTGATCAAGCAGGGCGCAACGCTGGTCACCGAAGCCGCCGACATCGTCAACGCTGTCGCACCGATCATGGAGCGGCCGCTGATGCGCTCCGCAGGCGAGCCCGACAGCGAACCATTCGAGAGCGACCCGCAAGGACACGACCGCGATCAGATCACCAGCCTACTCGGCCCGGCGCCGATCTCGATCGACGACCTCGTGCGGATGTCCGGCGCTTCGCCCGCGATCGTGCGCACGGTGCTGCTGGAGCTCGAGCTCGCCGGCCGGCTCGAGCGTCACGGCGGCGGGCTCGTTTCTCTTCTCTAGGTGTCGTTGCGCTCGTCGAACCTTGTCCGCGCCGCCGCGATTTGCTCCTGGTGCTCCTTCGCCCATAGCCCAAGCGCCATCACCGGCTGCTGGAGCCCGCGGCCAAGATCGGTCAGCTCATAGTCCACGCGCGGCGGAATGGTCGGGAAGATGGTGCGCGTGACCAGGCCGTCGMGCTCCAGCCCGCGCAGCGTCAGGGTCAGCATGCGCTGCGAGATGCCGTTGATCATCCGCTTCAGTTCATTGAAGCGCTTGGGCCCGTCGCTCAGCATCATGATGACGAACACGCTCCATTTGTCTCCAACCCGCGCCAGGATCGAGGCGACCCCGCGGCAGTCAGCGTGGTCGCGATCCGGCATCTGGGGCGCAGGAAAATCGGTGTGTGCAGGTCTCAAGGATGTGCCCATGGCTCAAAAAAGTGCGTTCTTGCGGGGATTTGGACAGTCACTCATGTAGTGCGGGTTACAAATCTATACCATAGGTGACCCCCAATGAAACTGCTCCATATCGACTCCAGCGTGCTCGGCCCCCACTCCGTCTCCAGACAGGTTTCCGCCGCCATCGTCGACCGTCTCCGGCAGGCGACGCCGGCGCTTGACGTCGTCTACCGCGACCTGACCCAGACCCCGCTCGCCCATCTCTCCGGATCGCACCTTGCGGCCGCGCAAGGCGCGCCCGCGCCGGCCGAGCTTGGACCCGACCTTGCCGCGAGCGCGGCCGTGCTCAACGAGTTCCTCGATGCCGACATCGTGGTGCTCGGCGCGCCCATGTACAATTTCACCATTCCGAGCCAGCTCAAGGCCTGGATCGACCGAGTCCTGGTGGCGGGGAAGACCTTCAAATACGACGCCAATGGACCGCAGGGCCTGGCCTCCGGCAAGCGCGTGATCGTGGCGATCTCGCGCGGCGGCTTCTACGGCGTGGAGACGCCATACGCGGCCGGCGAACATCTCGAAACCTATTTGCGCTGGGTGTTTGGCTTCATGGGGATCACCAGCCTCGAATTCATCCCGGCCGACGGCATCCAGGTCGGCGCCGAGCATCGCGAGAAGGCGCTGGCCGGCGCGCTTCAGGCCGCCACCAACTTGCAGGCGGCGTAGCGCTCACGCCAACGACAGCCGCTGCCGCACCCCGGCGGCGGCTGACGGATCGGCCTGTCTAGAACCAGGCGCCCTGAATGCCAAGGATGACGGCGATCAGAGAGATGAACAGGCCGATACCGGAAAAAATGGCCACCCCGATGAACTCGGATGTGTCGGAGCGTTTGGCGGGAACTGCAGTACGTTCGGTGTAAATACGCGGTGCTGAAATCGATGAAAAAATGCGCGCTGCTTTCGGCATGTCGGGCTCCCTGAAATGAGTCTTATGACCCCCTGCCCRTAAAAGTGTCTTGGCAGCGCAAGCGAAGGTTCAACGCCTCACGCAAGGTTCAGAGAATTACATCTCGCCGGGTGTAAAAACCGGCCGGCGCAACCGTGCAGGCTGCGCCGACCGATTCAATTTTCATTTGAATTGATCAGCCGCGATAGATCGGCGCGCCGCTCGGCGAGGCAACCGCGCCGCCATCGACGAAGATCTCCTGGCCCTGCACGTGCGCGGAATCATCCGAGGCGAGGAACAGCACCGTTTTCGCAACGTGATCCGTCTCGCCAATGCGGCCGAGCGGCGTCGTCAGCGCGATCCGCTTCTCGAACGCCTTCTCCGCTTCGGGTGTTGCCGTCGCCGCTCCCCAGATCGGCGTGCGGATCGCGCCGGGCGCAACGACGTTGACGCGGATGCCGCGCGGCGACAGCTCCGATGCCATGATCCGCGCCATTGCCCGCACGCCGGCCTTGGCGGCGCCATAGGCCGAGTAGCCGGGAATGCCGAGCACTGAGATCACCGAACCGCTGAGGATGATCGAGGCGTTGTCGTTGAGGTAGGGCAGCGCCGACTGAACGGTGAAGAATACGCCGGTCAAATTGGTGCTGATGACCTTCTCGAAGGTCTCCAGCGTGGCCGAGCCGAGCGGCGTCCCGCCGGCGATCCCGGCATTGGCGAACACGATGTCGAACTTGCCGAATTTTTCGGCCCCCTTCTTGATCGCGGCTTCGGTCGCGGCAATGTCGGTGGCATCGGCGGCGACCGCCAGCGCGTTCGGGCCGAGTTCCTTCGCGGCAGCTTCCAGCGTCTCCCTGTTGCGCCCGGTGATCACCACCTTGGCGCCCTCGGCCACGAACAGCTTGGCCGTCGCAAGTCCAATGCCGCTATTGCCGCCGGTGATCAGGGCCGTCTTGTTCTTCAGTCTCACGCTCGCCTCCAGTGGTTGCATCATAAAACCATATTGCGATCTAGGGCATTTGGTTTTATGATGCAACCACACAAGCGCGTGATCGGCGCCGAAATCGGGCGAATGCGACAGGACCAGGACAATGGTGAAAAGAACCAGCTTCGAGGGCGATTCCTGCCCGATCGCGCGGTCGCTGGAGGCGATCGGCGACTGGTGGTCGCTGCTGATCATCCGCGAGGCGCTGTTCGGCCTGCGCCGTTTCGGCGAGTTTCAGAACAAGCTCGGCATGGCCAAGAACATCTTGTCGGTGCGGTTGCGATCACTGGTCGACCACGGCATCCTGACGACCGCCCCCGCCTCCGACGGCAGCGCCTATCAGGAATATGTGCTGACGGCGAAGGGC
>NZ_JBFULT010000446.1:0-6368 GCF_054049755.1 Bradyrhizobium sp. P5_C11_2 | reverse complement strand
CGACCGCCTATCAGGACTCCGAGGACGATCCGGTCGCGACCGCCACCGCTTGCTTCATGATCGGCGCCAACCGCACCAACATGCTCGCCGACCGCAGGATGGATACGCGCAGCATCCCGACGCTGGAGGCGCCGGACGATCCGGATGGCCCCTTCGCCAACAGCCCGTTCGCGCGCTGCCTCGGCATTCGCGTCAACGACGACGGCACGCTGACGATGCCGTTCTCGCCGAAGATCATCGGCAACCCGATCCTGCCCGCCATCCATGGCGGCATGACCGGCGCCTTCCTCGAGACCACCGCGATCGTCGGCGTGACGCGCGAGCTCGGCATCGCCGCGCTGCCCAAGCCGATCGGACTCACTGTCAACTATCTGCGCTCCGGCCGCGCCCTGGACACCGTCGCCAACGTCTCGATCGTGAAACAGGGCCGGCGCATCGTAGCCTTCGAAGCGCGGGCCTGGCAGGACGATGCGAGCAAGCCGATCGCCACCGCTTTCGGCCATTTCATGCTGCGGCCGACGCCCGGAAACGACGAGGAATAGGCGTATTTTCCCTTGACGGCGACGGACCGGGCCACAACGATAGCGCGTTTCCTGCGAGAGGTATTGGGTTGCGGCATCCGCTCGACATCATCGCCATGTTCGCCGCACTTTGGCTGCTGGCATCGATGGTGCTCGACGCGCTGACGCCGAAGGAGCTGACCGCGGTCATGATCGGCATTGCGATCGGGCCCGCCATCGTCATCACCGCCGTATTCTATTATCTGCGCTGCCCGCGCACCGATTTTGCGGTGATGTTCGCAGCCCTCTGGCTGATCTCCGACATCGCCATCGCCTTCATCTCCCCGAAGGAGCTGCCGCATTTCCTGATCGTGCTCGGCTTCGTCCCGGCGCTGCTGATCGGCATCGTGCTGCACTGGCAACGCTTCCAGCACCGCCACGAGCGGCTGCCCGCGCCTTCCGCAAAGCGCGGTTAGCGCGGCAGCAGATTCGTCTTCGCGAGATCGACGACCTCGTCGCCGCGGCCGTTCATCACCGCGCGCAGCACCCAGAGGCTGAAACCCTTGATCTGCTCGGGCGTGATGGTCGGCGGCATCGACAGCTCCTGCTTGGCGGTGACGACGTCGAGCAGCGCCGGTCCGTTATGGGCCAGCATCTCCTTCATGGCGCCCGGGAGCTCGCCGGGATCTTCGACGCGCTTGGCGAAGATGCCCATCGCGCGCGCCATCGCCGCGAAATCGGGATTCTCCAGGTCGACATTGGTGTCGACGAAGCCGGCGGCCTTCATCTCCAGCGCGACGAAACCGAGCACGCCGTTGTTGAAGACGACGATTTTCACCGGCAGCTTCATCTGCGTCAGCGTGATCAGATCGCCCATCAGCATGGTGAAGCCGCCGTCGCCCGACAGCGAGATCACCTGGCGGCCGGGCTGCGCAGCCTGCGCACCGATCGCCTGCGGCATGGCGTTGGCCATCGAGCCATGCACGAAGGAGCCGATCAGCCGGCGGCGGCCGTTCATGTCGAGATAGCGCGCGGCCCACACCGTCGGCGTGCCGACATCGGCGGTGAACACGGCGTCGTCGGACGCATGATCGCTGATGACCTTTGCGAGATATTGCGGATGGATCGGCTTGGCTCCCGGCGTGCCCTTGGCGAGCGAGTCGAGCCCTTCGCGCGCCTTCTTGTAATGCGCGATCGCATCGTCGAGATGCCTGCGCTGCGTCTTGGTCTTCAAGAGCGGCAGCAGCGCCTCGATGGTGAGCTTGACGTCGCCGACGAGGCCGAGATCGATCTTGCAGCGACGGCCAAGATTGTCCGGCCGGATGTCGATCTGCGCGACCTGGCAGTCGGTCGGGAAGAACTGCTTGTAGGGGAAATCGGTGCCGAGCATCACGAGCGCGTCGCAGGCGTGCATGGCGGCATAGCCCGAGGAGAAGCCGATGAAGCCGGTCATGCCGACATCGTAGGGATTTTCGTATTCGACGTGCTCCTTGCCGCCGAGCGCATGCACGATCGGGCTCTTGAGGGCCTCTGCAAGCTGCATCAGCGGCGCATGTGCCCCGGCGCAGCCGCGGCCGCAGAACAGGGTGATGCGCTCGGCGCCGTTCAGGAGATCCGCGAGCGCCTTCAGTTCGTCGGCCTGTGGCACGACCTTCGGCGACGTCAGCGCGAGGCCGCGCGCCGTCGACAGCGCACGCTTCGGCGGCGTGCGGAACGCAACGTCACCGGGCATGGCGATCACGGCGACCCCGCGCAGGCCCACCGCAGCACGGATCGCATTCTCCAGCACGTAGGGAAGCTGGCTCTGGTCCGAGACCAGCTCGCAATAATGGCTGCATTCGCGGAACAGGTTTTGCGGATGGGTTTCCTGGAAGTAGCCACCACCGATCTCGGCCGATGGGATCTGCGCCGCGATCGCCAGCACGGGAACCCGGCTGCGATGCGCGTCGAACAGGCCGTTGATCAGGTGCAGATTGCCGGGGCCGCAGGAGCCCGCACAGACCGCGAGGCTTCCCGTCATTTCGGCTTCACCGGCAGCCGCGAACGCCGCGACCTCCTCGTGCCGGACATGGATCCATTCGATGGTGCCGCGACGGCGCAGCGCCTCGGTGAAAGCGTTCAAACTGTCGCCGACGATGCCGTAGATGCGCTTGACGCCGGCCTGTTCGAGCGTTGCCACGAACAGATCGGCCACGTTGTTGATCGCCATGTCGGTCTCCTGATCTCGCTGGTAGCGCAAGATAGGATACAAGGCGGCTGTGACGACATCACGGCTTGTTTATTGCCGGCTCAGTCTTTCGCAATCGCCCGATCGTAGGCTGCGATTGTCACCTTTGCGCGAGCAGCGACATCGGCGGCCGTCATGTCGGGCTTGTAGAGGCTGGAGCCGAGCCCGAACGCCGTCACGCCGCCCTTGATGTACTCGGCGAAATTCTGGTCGGAGACACCGCCGACGGCGGCGATCATCACGCCGGCCGGCAGCACGGCGCGGATCGCGGCAATGCCGGAGGCGCCGAGAACGCTCGCCGGAAAGAATTTCAGGCTCGACGCCCCCGAGCGCGCTGCGAGCAGCGCCTCGGTCGGCGAGAACACGCCGGGCATCGTCACCATGCCATGCTGATGCGCGCGCGCCAGCACGTCGGTGTCGACATTCGGCGACACCATCAGCCTGCCGCCGACATCGTGGAGACGATCGACATCCGCCGCGGTCAGCACCGTGCCGGCGCCGATCAGCACGCCGGTGGGCGCCTGCTTCACGGCGGTGGCGATGGAGCGGAACGGATCGGGCGAGTTCAAGGGAATCTCGATCGCGGTCATGCCGGCCTCGATCAGGACGCTGACGATCGCCTCGGTCTCCTCGGGCTTCACGCCGCGCAGGATTGCGACCAGCGGCCGCTTCATCGGCGGAAAGGGAACGCTCATCTCAACAGTCCTTCTACCTTGTCCAGATCGCCGCAGCCGCCATCGACAGGCCGCGGCGGACGGCCTCGTCGGCCTCGATCGACGCGACAGTCACCGACAGCGCGTCAAAGGCCAGCTTGTACAGCATCGCGAGCCGCCCCGAGGCGATCAGGATGACACCCGCTTTCGGCAACGTCCCGGAGAGGCCTGCCGCCAGTTCCACGCCGATCAACGTGCCCGAAAGCGTCTCGCGCGCCGCGGCCGGCGTGCCGCCGAACAGGAGCTGCCGCGACCGCGCGCCAAACAGCAGGTTGGCGGCGAAAGCCGGCGCCTCGAAGGCAGCGACCGCGGCTGCCTTGAAGCTCGCGACATCCTCGGCATCGTCGGCACCGGCCACCGCGAGCGACAGAATCGTCTCGCGCGAGACCACGCTGAAAAGCTCGCCGGTCATGAAAGTGGAAAAATGCGCGACCGTGCCGTCCTTGACGCGCACCCATTTCGAATGCGTGCCGGGCATGCAGACCAGCGCCTCGCCTGCCGCATCCAGGCCGAGCGCGCCGAGCAATTGAGTTTCCTCGCCGCGCATCACGTCCGGCCTCGCCACATCGCGCTGCGCGATGCCAGGCAGGATGCGGATGTCGCGCGCTTCGCCGGGCACCCGTACAGCCTGCTTCAGGATCGCGGCAAGCGGCGCCGGCGTATCGACATAGCCAGCCTCGACCCAGCCGGTGCGGGCACCGGCCATGCCGCAGACGAGAACGGGGAGCGTATCCGGCGCCTCGACTGCGGCCAGATGCGACTGCAGCACGGCGGCGAAGCCGGCCTTGGCGGCTGCCATCATGCCTTCGCCGCTGCGGCGTTCGGCCAGGACCTGGCCAGCACGGTCGATCAGCCAGAGCCGGAAGCTGCTGGTGCCCCAATCCACCGCGACATAGGCAGGCTCGCTCATATCAATTCCCACGTCCTGATATCCTGGCGCTTGTCTCAACGCCAAGACGCCGTCTCGCGACGCGTGAGACGATCGCCTCAAGGTCCGCCCCGAGATATCGGCAATTGCCCGCGTAAACCAGCCCTTTCTCGGGCGTTGGGCTGCTCCGGCCGCTGGCACACCGCTTGCTCGAGCAGCTCTGTTCACGTCCAGGAACCGCGCGACAAGACGCGTCAACATCAGATGAGGAAACCCATGGAGATCGGCTATTTCACGATGCCTTCGCATCCGCCGGAGTGCGGCCTGAAGGAAGGAAACGACTGGGACCTGCAAGTCATGCGCTGGCTCGACGAGCTCGGCTATCAGGAGGCCTGGGTCGGCGAACACCACACCGCCCCCTGGGAACCCAATCCCACGCCGGATCTCTTGATCGCGCAGGCGCTGATGCAGACCAAGAATATCCGCATCGGACCGGGCGGCTTCCTGCTGCCCTATCACCACCCGGCCGAGCTCGCCAACCGCGTCGCCATGCTCGACCACCTGTCCGAGGGCCGGCTCAATTTCGGCGTCGCGGCTAGCGGTCTGCCGAGCGACTGGGCGATGTTCAACGTCGACGGCATGAGCGGGCAGAACCGCGACATGACCCGCGAGGCGCTGGAGATCATCCTGAAGCTTTGGTCCGATCCCGCGCCCTTCACCTACAAGGGCAAATTCTGGACGGTGACCAAGCCGGACACGATGTTCGATTTCCTCAAGCCCCATATCAAGCCGTTGCAGGCGCCGCATCCGCCGATCGGCGTCGCCGGGCTGTCGAAGAATTCRGACACGCTGAAGCTCGCCGGCGAGCGCGGCTTCATTCCGATGAGCCTCAACCTCAATCCGGCCTATGTCGGCAGCCATTGGGACTCGGTGGAGATCGGCGCCGCCAAGACCGGGCGCAAGCCGAACCGCCAGGACTGGCGGCTGGTGCGCGAGGTGTTCGTCGCCGACACCGACGAGGAGGCCTGGAAGCTCTCGACCGGCGACATGATGGGCCGGATGATGCACGAATACTTCCTGCCGCTGCTGGGTCATTTCGGCTTCAAGGACTATCTGAAGCACGCGCCCGACGTGCCCGACAGCGACGTCACCGTCGAATATTGCGCCAAGCGGAACTGGATCGTCGGCTCGCCCGCGACCGTCGCCGAGAAGATCGAAAAGATCTACGACGAGGTCGGCGGCTTCGGCGTGCTGCTGGTGTTCGGCTTCGACTACAAGCACAAGCCGGAAGCCTGGCACCACTCGCTCTCGCTGCTCAGGAACGAGGTGATGCCGCGCCTGAAGCATCTCGGCTCCGCGAAGAAGGCGGCTTGACGCGCGGCGGGTGCGGCGCAATCGTGTCGCACCCGCACCCGTTTCGGAGATTTCCGCGTGAGCGTCGACGCACAGGATTTCAAGCAGGCGATGCGCCAATGCGCCGGCGCCGTCGCGCTGGTCACGGTCGGTGCCGAGCACGGGAAGCGCACCGGACTGACGGTGACATCAGCCTGCTCGCTGTCGGACAATCCGCCGTCACTGATCGTCTGCGTCAACCGCAACGCCAGCGCGCATGCCCGCATCCGCGAGGAAGGCGCGTTCGCGATCAACTTTTTGCAAGAGGACCACGCCCTGCTCGCGCTCACCTTCAGTGGCCAGAAGGGTGTCAACGGCGACGACCGCTTTGCGTTCGGGCAATGGACGCGCGGGGTGACCGGCGCACCCGTGCTGACGGATGCGGTCTCCGCATTCGATTGCGTGCTGGCGCAGGAATTCGAGACGAAAACGCATTCGATCTTCGTCGGCGAGGTCCGCGGGGTGTCGCATTCCGACGGGGTTGCACCGCTCGTCTATCTGCGCAGCAGCTTCCACGTTCCCCACGAAATCCGCGGCACCGTTTCAGTCGGCGACCTCGATTCACGGCATCTGAGCTGGACGGATTTTTCGTAAGGGCGGCATCGCAGGTGCGCTCCCTCGCCCCGCTTGCGGGGAGAGGGTTGGGGTGAGGGGGAGTCTCCACGGGG
>NZ_JBFULT010000445.1:0-6403 GCF_054049755.1 Bradyrhizobium sp. P5_C11_2 | reverse complement strand
AGCGGTGTGCGATAGAGCTCGTTGTGGTCGCGATCGGTGACGCGCACCGCGCAACCCTTCTGCTGGAGCTCCGGCTTCACCTGCGACAGCTCGCTCGCCAGTTGATGGGCGCGGTCGGAGGCAACCTCGAGGTCTTCGAGGATAATGCCGCCCTGGTTCTTGAACTCTTCACCAACCACAAGATCGAAATAGTAGTAAGGCATCCGAATTCCCCGGTGTGATGACCCAAGCCTTGAAAACAAGCCTTGAGAAGCCTTCAACGGAAGTCTTCAACACATGTCCGATGGTACCACTGAGTCGATCTTTATCGAATGAACGAGTGGCGCAATCTCTTTGCTTATGGCGCAGAAATGATGTGCAGCCCGCGGGCGCCTTAAGATTTTATTAAATATGTCGGCGCGATCATTAGGCATGGAATTGCAACAGAACCGGGCTCCGGGAACCGGCAGTTGCAAGAGAAGGCCGGCGGCATAGATCCCGACGGCCTTTTCTCTTTTCGAAAACGCGACCGAAGCATCGATCACCGTAGTCGCCCGGACTCAACGCATCACGTCGACTCGGACAGCGTCTGCGATCTAGCGCAGAGGCATCGGCGGACGCACGACCGGACCGTCATCATCCGCAACGGCTTGCGTCGCCGCGACCGGCGGAGGGACTGCGGAAGCCTGTGAAGCTGGCGGCGGAGGTGCGGCCGGATAGGCCGGCATGTAGGTCTGCGACACGACCGGCTTCGGCTTGCGAACCGGCGGCGCCGGCGGCCGCGGCGGCGGCAACGCGGAGACTCGCGCACGTGGATCGACCGGAGGCCTCGCCTCGGCCACCGGCTTCGGTGCCGGCGTCTTCGCCATCTCGCGTGCCATCTGCTCCTGTCCGGCCTTCAACTCGGCGATGTTGGACTTGAGCTGTTCGATCTGCTGCGCCATCGCGGCGAGATCGCGCGTCATCGATTGCACCGATTGCGTAGCATCGGTCGCGGGCGCGGCGGCGCCGTCCTGCGCCGCCGGCGGCGTTGCGGATTGGTCAGCGCTCTGATCGATTGCCGCTTGCGTCGCGGTCGGCACGGGTTGCGCGGCGGCGGCGACGGGCGCTGTCTGCGAGGTCGACGGCATCAGCGATGCCAATGCCGGTGTCCATTCGGCGAGCATCTGTCTTGCGGTGTCGCCGTGTTTCTCCCACGCGACGGTTGCAGCAGCACTTCCTCCCGCAAACAGCACCGTGATGAACGCGCCGCGCAGCCACTTGGCGGCGGATGATCGCTTGTGCCGGCCGTGAAGATCGCTGGCCGCCACGCGCACGGCTGAATCGACCGAAGGTATTGCGGCAGGCGTTTCCGGTGCAACGCTCAACCTCGGCTCCAGGTACCTCGGCTCCACACCAATCTTGGGCGCCGGACGGTTCACGATCTCCGGCGCCAGGGCCGGAGCGTCCTTGCTGGCGCGCGTCGCCAGYACAATGTCGGGCGAAATCTGAACCGCATCGTGCGGATCGTTGTCCTTGACCGCGTCCTTCACGATTTCATCGACAATTTGCTTGCTGTTCAGCGTCGCGAGCATCGCAGCTCCTTTGAAGCCTTGGTCGTCCGCATTGGCGCGAGCCGATCGATTGCGTGAGCCCATCCCAAGCCCGGGACCCACGAGTCCAGCCGGATTTGACCAAAGCAAGGCGAGGGGATGGAGACTATGCGACGGTCTTTCGCCGTTTGTGGTGATGGAACCGGGTTTCACAAACACGGGCATGTGTTCCGCACTGCCTTTTTTTCTGCACGATTTGGGCAGATTCTGACGGTGCTGGGGGCGGTGTCGATCCGCTATTGGGGGGCCGGCGGTGCCAAGATCTGTTCTCGCTTTTCTCGTTGTTACCTTGCTTCCGCTCGGCGGTTGCATGCAGGCAACGCTTTCGCCGTCGACCGACGCGAGCATGACGCCGCGCGACCGGCAGCTGCTTTCGCATACGCCTTACGCGCAGGCGAGCGTGCCCGAGCAATATCTCCGTCACATCGTCGACTATCCGCGCAAGGAGCAGCCGGGCACGATCCTGGTCGATACCGATGCGCGCTACCTCTATTACGTTCTGCCGGAGGGCAAGGCGATCCGCTACGGCGTCGCGGTCGGCGAGGAGGCGATGGCCTTCTCCGGTGTGGCGCGCGTCGGCCGTCTGGCGGAATGGCCGGACTGGGTTCCGACACCGGAGATCCAGGCGCGGCTCGGACCGTATCCACCGCGCGTTGCCGGTGGTCCCGCCAATCCGTTGGGCGCGCGGGGGATCTATCTCTACTCCGGCAACAAGGACACGCTCTATCGTATCCACGGCACCAACCAGCCCGAATATATCGGGCAGGCGATCTCGTCGGGCTGCATCCGGATGCGCAACGAGGACGTGATCGATCTGTTCGATCGCGTGAAGCTCAACGCGACCGTCGTGGTGCTGCCGCCCGGACAGAACGCGCAGGCCGGGACGGGGTCACGCTGGCGCGGGTGAGGGCCACGATCCTGCGCGCCATCGCCCTCACTCAAGCGTGAAGGCGCGCACGACACGCGGCCTTTCAAGGGTGAACTGCTTCACAGCCGATCCGCCGCGGTTGCGCTATGCCTCAATGGCTCGTTGCCATTGGAGGCATCATGCAGAAATTCTTTTATCAATTGAATGAGGGCGACCGCCGCATCGTGCGCAGATGGCGGCTGGCGGCATTTGGCTTCTACGGATCGATCCTGGCCGGAATGGTCCTGTACGTGGCGCTGCACTGGAATCCGGAGGTCAATTATGCCTCGGCCGATTCCACGGCGCGCGCAAAGATCATGAGCACGTCGGGCGCCGACGGACGCGCGCCGTTCTCGCCTTAATCTTCAGGCCGGGCGATGCGCCATTGCAAGGTCGTCGCATTGCCGTTGACTTCGCCTGGCGTCTTGTCGGCGGGCGAGGTGTAGAGCGGACGGTAGCGATAGGCCCACATCTTGCTGCCGTCGTTGCGGCTGATCACGGTGAAGTCGCCGATCGCCTTGGCATCCGCCGGCGCGGCCAGGGGAACCCAGCTCTCGGTGCACTTTCCGTTGCAGTTCGACGTCTTACCGCTGGTGTCGCGCTCGTAATAATAGAGCGTCATGCCCTTGAGATCGACCAGCTTGGGGCCCTGCTTGGTCAGGACMACCTTGGCCGGCGCGGTCGTGGCCTCGGGCTTCGGCGCCGGAGCGGCATCGCCGCCGCCATGTCCGTTCGCGACCGCATGACCGGTCGAGAGCGCGATGGCCGCGGCCGCAATGATGAACCTGAACATCCGATACCCCCGAACGGCAAAGTTAATCGCGCGTTAACGCGCCGAATTGGGCCGACGGTAGCAGCCGAAGGTTAGTTCCGGGTTTCGCGGCACTGCGACGATTGCGGACCAGCCATACGGGCCTATGCCTGCGCCTCGCGCAGCGGCGCGCGGCTGAGATCGTTGCCGGCGGCAATGGCCTTGCGCAACAGCCGCATCAGCTCCTCGCCTTCCTTGGCGCTGAGGCCGCGCAGCATGATGCGCTGCGCCGATTCCACGGCCGGCGTGATCTTGCGCAGCGTGCGGCGGCCTTCGTCGGTGATCTCGAGCTCCCGGGCGCGGCGGTCGCGGCTGGAGGCGCGGCGCTCCACAAGCCCCTTCTGCACGAGACGGTCGATCACGCCGGTGATGGTGGTGCGGTCGTAGGCGATCAGGCCGGCGAGCGTCACCTGGTCGAGCCCCGGATTGGCCTTGATGGTCGCGAGCGCGGCGTATTGCACCGGCGTGAGATCGAATCCGGCATCCGCGATCTCGGCCAGAAACACCGCCACCGCGATCTGCTGGAACCGGCGCGCCAGATGGCCGGGCATGTCGTTGTTGTCTTTCACCGGTTTCTCCCGAGGGGCGCAGGCCGTGCTCATTGACAAGTATACTGATCATCAGCATACTGAGCAATATCCAAACAGAATGTTGTCAGGGAGGTGCGCATGCAATTCCATCTCAATGGATTTCAGCCGGGCGATCCCGAGATCGCCGATCCCGCCCTGCGCGTTCAGGCCTCGGGCGCACCGGGGGCCGTGCCTGAAGTGGTCGATGTCCTTATCGTCGGCTGCGGCCCGGCCGGCCTCACGCTCGCGGCCCAGCTTGCGCAGTTTCCGGATATCAGGACCTGCATCGTCGAGCAGAAGCCGGGTCCGTTGCTGGTTGGCCAGGCCGACGGCATTGCCTGCCGCACCATGGAAATGTTCCATGCCTACGGTTTCAGCGAGCGCGTGCTGAAGGAGGCCTATTGGGTCAACGAGACGACGTTCTGGAAGCCGGACGAGCGGGCGCCCGAGACCATCGTCCGCAGCGGCCGGGTGCAGGACGTCGAGGACGGGCTGTCGGAATTCCCGCACGTCATCCTCAACCAGGCGCGCATCCACGACGGCTTTCTCGAAATCATGCGGAAAGCGCCGGCCAGGCTCGAGCCCTACTACAGCCGACGTCTGCTCGACCTCGAGGTCGAGGCAGCCGCAGGGCCTGCCGACCATGCCGTGACGGTGCGCCTTGAACGCGTCGATGCCGGCAATGAGGGCGAGGTCGAGACGATCAAGGCGCGTTACGTCGTCGGCTGCGATGGCGCGCGCAGCACGGTGCGCAGATCGATCGGCCGCGAGCTGCACGGCGACTCCGCCAACCACGCCTGGGGCGTGATGGACGTTCTGGCGGTGACCGATTTTCCCGACATCCGCTTCAAGGCCCTGATTCAATCTGCCAAGGACGGTAGCCTTCTCATCATCCCGCGCGAGGGCGGTTACATGGTCCGCCTCTATGTCGAGCTCGCCAAGCTCGATGTCGGCGAGCGCGTCGCCAACCGCAACATCACCGCCGACGACGTGATCGCCAAGGCGCAGCGGATCCTTAAGCCGCATACGCTCGCGGTGAAGGAAATCGCGTGGTGGTCGGTCTACGAGATCGGCCAGCGCCTGACCGACAGGTTCGATGACGTGCCGGAGGCCGAGATCGCGACCCGGCTGCCGCGCATCTTCATCGCCGGGGATGCCTGCCACACCCACAGCCCCAAGGCGGGGCAGGGCATGAACGTCTCGATGCAGGACGCGTTCAATCTCGGCTGGAAGCTTGCGGCCGTGATCCGCAGGAAATCTACGCCGAGCCTGCTGCATTCCTATTCGGCGGAACGCCAAGCCGTTGCCAAGGAGCTGATCGATTTCGACCGCGAATGGGCGGGGATCCTCGCCTCCGCAGCCAAGGCCGGTGGCGCCGATGCGGCCAGGACGCAGGACTATTTTGTCCGGCACGGCCGCTACACGGCGGGCACGGCGACGCACTACCGCCCGTCGCTCCTCACTGGCGCAGCATCGCACCAGCATCTCGCGGCAGGCCTTGTCATCGGCACGCGCTTCCATTCCGCACCCGTGATCCGGCTCGCCGATGCCAAGCCGGTCCATCTCGGCCACGCCGCGGACGCCGACGGACGCTTCCGCATCTACGCGTTTTCGCGCGCCGAAGATCCGGCGGCGGCCGGCTCCGCCATTCGCGCGTTGTGCGACTTCCTCACCGAAGCGCGGGACTCTCCGGTGAAGCGATACACGCCGGCGGGCGCCGACATCGACAGCGTGATCGACCTGCGCGCGGTATTCCAGCAGGATCATCGCGAGCTCGCCGTCGAGGCGATGCCGTCGCTGCTGCTCCCGCGCAAAGGTCGCTATGGTTTGCTCGACTACGAAAAGATGTTCTGTCCGGACCTCAAGAGCGGCCACGACGTTTTCACGATGCGCGGCATCGATCGGCAGGCCGGTTGCATGGTCGTGGTGCGGCCGGACCAATATGTCGCGAACGTACTGCCGCTCGACGACTTCACTGGGCTCGCGTCGTACTTCGACGGGTTCATGCTGCCGGTGAACTGACGTTCGCGGTGTTGCGCTCGTCGTGCAGATGAACGGCGGATGAATACTGAACTCCGCGCACATTCAATCTTTCGGCTGATGCGGCTGCTCCAGGAGGAACGCTCGTTCCTCCCGCGCGTTCGGACTCGCAGAGGAGGAACACGCCATGAGACTCAGAAACATTTTGGTTGCAGCATTGCTGCTTGCCCCCACGGCCGCGCTGGCCGCGCCGGGCATCGTCACCGTCTCGACCGGCTTGCGCGCCGGGCCGGGTTCGGGATTCCCCGTGGTCGATCGCATCCCCGAGGGCGCCCGCGTCAACATCCATGGCTGCCTGCGCGGCAATGCCTGGTGCGACGTGAGCGTCTCCGACGATCGCGGCTGGGTGTCGTCGCAATATCTAGAATAACTCGAACGCCATCAATACGTCTATCTCCCCGACTATGTCGACGAGATCGACGTGCACGTCGCGACCTTCGTGCTGACCTCGTACTGGTCGATCTATTATCAGGGGCGACCCTGGTATCGCCGCCATGCCTACTGG
>NZ_JBFULT010000444.1:0-6406 GCF_054049755.1 Bradyrhizobium sp. P5_C11_2 | reverse complement strand
GCACCGCGCTGGTCGACAACCAATACGTCGCCAAGATCTATCGCCAGCTCGAAGGAGGCACCAATCCCGAGATCGAGATCGGCCGCTACCTCACCGAGATCGCCCGCTTTGCCAATACGCCGGCGCTGCTCGGCAGCGTCGAGCTGGTCGAGGGCGACCAGCGCAGCGCGCTGGGCGTGCTGCACGCCTATGTCGAGAACCAGGGCGACGGCTGGGCGGTGACGGCGGCCTATCTCGACCGCTACGTGGATGAACAGCGGCTGGCGCCGGCGGGCGAGACCTCCCGCGCGAAGCCGGACCAGGTGCCCTATCTGCACCATCTGGCGCAAACCGGCCGGCGGCTTGCCGAGCTGCACATCGCGCTCGCCGCCGCAAAGGCCGGCGACCTCGCCCCCGAGCCGATCAGCCCGGCGCACCTCAAGCGCTGGACCTCGGACCTCAAGGCGCGCGCCGAGCGCGTGTTCGAGCAGCTGGCCGAGAACCGCGGCAATTTGCGGGAAACCGACCGGCCGCTGGTCGACCAGCTCGCCGCGGCGGGCGGGCGCCTGTCCGCCCGGCTGAATGCGCTATTGCCATCCGGCATCGGCGGGTTGAACATTCGTCATCATGGCGACTTCCGCCTCGGGCAAACTCTGATCGTGAAGGACGATATCTTCATCATCGACTTCGACGGCCATCCGCGCCTGGCCCTGGCCGACAAGCGGCGCAAGGCGCCGGCCGCGCGCGACGTCGCCGGGCTGATCCGCTCGATCGATCTGGCGGTGGCCGCGGCGTTCAACCGTGCGTTTTCGGGGGCCTCCGACGAGCAGGGCCGGCTCGCGGCCGCGCTCGGCGAATGGCGCGAGCGCGCCGTCTCGACCTTCCTGTCCGCGTACCGCGAGGCCATGACCGATCGGCGGCTGTGGCCGAAAGACCAGGATTCCGCGGAAGGCCTGTTAATGTTTTTCCTGCTTGATCAAGCGTTCGACGAAGTAGAGTACGAGCTGTCCAACCGGCCGGAAGGGCTCAATGCGCCGCTGACCCGGCTGCTTCGCATGCTGTCCAATGCCGAGAGCGAAGCCGATGCCTAAACTGCCTGCCGAGGCCTACGCGATCATCGAGGGCCGCCATTCCGACCCGTTCCACTATCTCGGGCTGCATCCCGAGGGCGGGAGGAGCGTGGTGCGCGCTTTTCTCCCCGAGGCCTCCAACGTCGAGGCGGTCGGCGAGCATGGCGAGGTGGCAAGGCTCGACCGCGTCCACGATTCCGGCCTGTTCGTCGGCGCCCTGCCCAACGGCTCCAAGCATTACCAATTGCGCGCGAAGTTCGGCGACAATGTCGTCGAGTTCGAGGACGCTTACCGCTTTCCGCCGATCCTGACCGACTTCGACCTCTATCTGCTCGGCGAAGGCACCCATCAGCGCCYCTACGACAAGCTCGGCGCGCATCCGATGACGCTCGAAGGCGTCGCCGGCATCGRCTTCGTGGTGCTGGCGCCGAATGCACGGCGCGTCGCCGTGGTCGGCGATTTCAACTTCTGGAATGCGCGGCGCCATCCGATGCGGGTGCGTGGCGCCGGCTACTGGGAGTTGTTCATCCCCCACGCCAAGGCGGGCGATCACTACAAGTTCGACATCGTCGGGCCGCACGGCCATCAACTGCCGCTGAAATCCGATCCGCTGGCGTTTGCAAGCGAGGTCCGGCCAAAGACGGCCTCCATCGTCTTCGACGAGGCGCATCTCGCACGTCCCCGCCCAGCGCCGGACGGCATCAACGCATTGTCGGCGCCGATGTCGATCTACGAGGTCCATCTCGGCTCGTGGCGGCGCAAGAACGGCGATGAATGGCTGACCTATCGCGAGCTCGCCGAGCAGTTGCCGGCCTACGCCCGCGACATGGGCTTCACTCATCTCGAATTCCTCCCCGTGAGCGAGCATCCCTTCGACGGCTCATGGGGCTATCAGCCGACCGGGCTCTATGCGCCGACCAGCCGCTTCGGCGGGCCGGAGGATTTTGCCGCGCTGGTCGATGCCTGCCACCGCGAGGGCGTCGGCGTGCTGCTCGACTGGGTGCCCGGCCACTTCCCGGACGATCCGCACGGGCTCGGCAGCTTTGACGGCACCTCGCTTTACGAGCATGCCAATCCGCTCCAGGGCCGCCACCTCGACTGGGGCACGCTGATCTACAATTACGGCCGCACCGAAGTGACGAACTTCCTGGTGTCGAACGCRCTGTTCTGGCTCGAGCGCTACGCGATCGACGGCCTGCGGGTCGATGCGGTCGCTTCGATGCTCTATCTCGACTACAGCCGGCCGCCGGGCGCCTGGATTCCGAACCAGTATGGCGGTAGGGAAAACATCGAGGCGATCGCATTCCTGCGCCGCTTCAACACCGAGCTATACGCGCGCTTCCCGCAGGCGACCACCGCGGCGGAGGAATCCACGGCCTGGCCGCAGGTGTCGCGCCCGGTCGAATTCGGCGGGCTCGGCTTCGGCTACAAGTGGAACATGGGCTGGATGCACGACACGCTGAATTACATCAGCAAGGATCCGATCCACCGCAAGCATCATCACGGCGAGATCCTGTTCGGCCTGCATTACGCGTTCTCGGAGAACTTCATCCTGCCGCTGTCGCATGACGAGGTCGTGCACGGAAAGCGCTCGATCCTCGGCCGGATGCCCGGCGACGAGTGGCAGCGCTTTGCGAATTTGCGCGCCTATTACAGCTTCATGTTCGGCCATCCCGGCAAGAAGCTGTTGTTCATGGGTGCGGAGATCGCGCAGAGCCGCGAATGGAATCACGACCAGTCGCTCGACTGGCACCTGCTCGAATACAAGTACCATTCCGGCATCCAGGCGCTGATCCGCGACCTCAACCGCCTCTATCGGGCGGTGCCCGCGCTGCACCAGATGGATTGCGACCAGGCCGGCTTCGAATGGGTGATCACCGACGACGCCAACCGCAACGTGTTTGCCTGGCTGCGCAAGGGATTTGACGAGCACGCGCGCTGCCTGGTGGTGGTCAACTTCTCACCCAACGTCTATCGCAACTACCGCGTTCGCGTGCCCTTCGCCGGCAAGTGGAAAGAGGTGTTCAATTCCGACTCCGCCCATTATGGCGGCAGCAATGTCGGAAACATCGGCGAGGTTCATGCCGTCGACGGCAAGGCGCCGGAGCTTCGCCTCACCATCCCGCCTCTGGCCGCGATCTTCCTCGTTCCGGAAAGCTGACCCATGCGCCTGACCGCTGGATCGCCCGCACGCCTCGGCGCAAGCTGGGACGGACGCGGCACCAACTTCGCGCTGTTCTCCGCCCACGCCGAGAGGGTCGAGCTCTGCCTGTTCGACAGCCAGGGCCGGCGCGAGCTCGAACGCATCGAATTGCCGGAGCGCACCGAGGACGTCTGGCACGGCTATCTCAACGACGTCTCGCCGGGCCAGCTCTACGGCTATCGGGTGCATGGCCCCTACGAGCCCGAGCACGGCCACCGCTTCAACGCCAACAAGCTGCTGCTCGACCCCTACGCCAAGCGCCTTTCCGGGCGGCTGGTCTGGAGCGATGCGCATTTCGCCTATCGCACCGGCAGCGCGCGCGAGGATCTGTCGTTCGACCGGCGCGACAATGCGCGCGGCATGCCCAAGGCCGTCGTCGTCGACGAGACGTTCAATTGGGGCCGGCGCGAGATCCGCCCCAATATCGCCTGGGAAGACACCATCGTCTACGAAGCCCATGTCAAGGGCCTGACGCAGAAGCGCGAGGACGTGCCGCCGAACCTGCGCGGCACCTATGGCGGCCTGTCGTCGCCGGCGATGATCGAGCATTTGAAGAAGCTCGGCGTCACCACGGTCGAGCTGCTGCCGATCCACAGCTTCGTTGACGACCGTATTCTGGTCGAGAAGAAGCTCGCCAACTACTGGGGCTACAACACGCTGTCGTTCTTCGCGCCGGAGCAGCGCTACGCCCAGGACAACGCGCTCGATTCCTTTCGCACGACCGTGGCGCGCCTGCACGATGCCGGCATCGAGGTGATGCTCGACGTCGTCTACAACCACACCGCCGAAGGCAATCACCTCGGTCCGACGCTGTGCTATCGCGGCATCGACAACGCCTCCTATTACTGGCTGAACCGCGAGAACCCGCGCTACTACGACGACTTCACCGGTTGCGGCTCGTCGGTGAACCTCACTCATCCGCGCGTGCTCCAGATGGTGATGGATTCGCTGCGCTACTGGGTCGAGGTCTGCCATGTCGACGGCTTCCGCTTCGACCTCGCCACCACGCTCGCGCGCGGACCGAACGGTTATGATCGCGGCAGCTCGTTCCTGACCGCGATCCGGCAGGACCCGGTGCTGGCCGCCGTCAAGCTCGTCGCCGAGCCCTGGGATCTCGGCCTCGGCGGCTATCAGGTCGGCGCCTTCCCCTCGCAATGGTCGGAGTGGAACGACCGCTACCGCAGCGCCATGCGGCGCTACTGGAGCGGCGAAGGCAGCCTGATCGGCGACATTTCCAGCCGCATGACCGCGTCATCCGACCTGTTCAACCACGACGGGCGGCGGCCGCGCGCCAGCATCAATCACATCACGGTGCACGACGGTTTCACCCTCGCCGACCTCTTCAGCTACAACGAGAAGCACAACGAGGCCAATGGCGAGGACAATCGCGACGGCTCCAACGACAACCACAGCAACAATTGCGGCGTCGAGGGCCCGACCGACGATCCCGAGATTCTCGGCCTGCGCCGTCAGCTTCGCAAGAACGTGCTGGCCTGCCTGATGCTGGCGCAGGGCATTCCGCTGATCCTCGCCGGCGACGAGGTCGGCAACTCGCAATCCGGCAACAACAACGCCTATTGCCAGGATAACGAGGTGGGCTGGATCAGCTGGGACAATCTCGGCAGGGACGGCGACGACATGATCGATTTCGTCGCTCATCTCGCCGATATCCGGCGCCGGTTCTCGCAGCTGCGCAGCCACCGCTGGCTCGACGGCCGCCCCGCTGACGGCGTGGCCTACGGGGTGTTGTGGCTGACGCCGGCCGGCGACGAGATGACGGAGAACGACTGGAAATTCCCGGAAGGCAGGTTCCTCTCCTATGTGATGGGGCCGATGGAACCGGGTGACGCCGCGATCTTTATCATTCTGAACGCCGCCCCCGAAGAGATCGCATTCAAATTGCCCAAGATGACCGGATACAAGAGCTGGCAGCAGATCCTGAACACGACCGAAGCCAAGCTGAACACGGTTGACTTTCAGCCCGGAAGCGACAGCAAGGCGCCGCCGCGCTCCGTGCTCGCCTTTGCGGGGGCGCTATGAGGCCATCCTTCGGCGCCAGGCCGACGAAGGACGGCGTATCGTTCCGCTTGTGGGCGCCCGGTGCGCGCCGTGTCGATCTCCTGCTCGACCGGCGGCACGCGATGCAGCGCCGGCAGGATGGCTGGTATGTGGCCGACATTTCCGGCCTGACCACGGGCAGCCCCTACAAATTCAGAATCGACGACGAGATCGACGTGCCCGATCCGGCCTCGGCGTTCCAGCCCGAGGACGTGTTCGGCCCGAGCGAGGTGGTCGATCACGACGCCTTCACGTGGCGTGCGAGCGATTGGCGTGGCCGTCCCTGGGAAGAGACGGTGTTGATCGAAACGCATGTCGGCACCTTCACGCGTGAGGGGACCTACCGCGCCATGATCGGCAAGCTCGATCATCTGGTCGCGACCGGCGTCACCGCGCTGGAGCTGATGCCGCTGGCCGATTTCGCCGGCCGCCGCGGCTGGGGCTATGACGGCGTGCTGTGGTACGCGCCCGACAACGCCTATGGCCGTCCCGAGGACCTGAAGACGCTGATCGACGAAGCGCATCTGCGCGGGCTGATGGTGTTTCTCGACGTGGTCTACAACCATTTCGGCCCCGAAGGAAATTACCTCGGCCGCTACGCGCCGGCCTTCTTCACCGACGCACACACGCCGTGGGGCAGCGCGATCGACTATCGGCTGCCGCAGGTACGCGCGTTTGCAGTCGAGAGCGCGCTGTCCTGGCTCACCGACTACCGCTTCGACGGCCTGCGATTGGACGCCGCCAACCACATCATGGCGATCCCCGGCGAGCAGTCGATGCTGCAGGATCTCAGCGTCACCGCCGGCGAACTCGCCAAGGCGACGGGACGGCACATCCATCTGGTGCTGGAGAACGGCGACAATCGCGCGAGCCTGCTCGATGCCGCGCAGGATCCGCCCAACGGCAAATATCGCGCGCAGTGGAACGACGACTACCATCACGTCTGGCATGTGATGCTGACCGGCGAGCTCGCCGGCTACTATGCCGATTATCAGACCCCGCGCATGGATCTCGCGCGAGCAATGGCGTCCGGCTTCGTCTACCAGGGCGAAATCTCGGAATTCTGGGGCAAGAAGCCGCGCGGTGAGCCGAGCGG
>NZ_JBFULT010000443.1:0-6422 GCF_054049755.1 Bradyrhizobium sp. P5_C11_2 | reverse complement strand
CCCGCAAGCGGGGCGAGGGGGAAGGGGCAGCGGAGCGCGGGAAAAAGTCGCGCCCCGATCACCAAAACGGCAGTGTTTAAAGCGCCTTACCATCACATAAAGGGCGTATTCACTGGTGAAAACCCCACTTAAGTTCCGCAAGCCCTGGGCCCGGACGCATTGTTTGCCGTGATTTTTGACTTAAGTAACAAGGCCTGACGGCCCATCGGAATGATTTCGTGGACACCCTGACCCCTCATCTGCCCCGGCTGCATGCTGCTGGCCGGCTGGCTTTGGCGGCCCTTTGCGGGCTGGCCATGTTTTGGGGGGCGAAGCCCGCGGCAGCCCAGGGCAAGCTCGAGGCGCAGTATGAGGCGACGCTGGCCGGCATTCCCGTCGGCCGGGGCGCCTGGAACATCGACATCCAGGACGACGTGTTCGCCTCAGCCGCCGCCGGCGGCACCACGGGGCTTTTGAAGTCCTTCGCGGGCGGGTCCGGCACCGGCGCTAGCCAAGGGCGGGTGGTCAACGGCGCGCTGGTCGCGACCGGCTACCAGGCCTCCACCACCACCTCGAAGAAGACCGAAGAGATCCGCATCACGCTCGACAAGGGCAATGTGAAGGATTTTGCCATCGTGCCGGAGCCGCCGGTCGATGCCGACCGCATCGTCGTCACCGAGGCGCATCGCCGCGGCATCTGGGATCCGATGACGGCCTCGCTGCTGCGCGTGCCCGGCACCGGYGATCCCTTGTCGGCGGAGGCCTGCCACAATTCCGCGCCGGTGTTCGACGGCCGCATGCGCTACGACCTCAAGCTCGATTTCAAGCGCATGGAAAACGTCAAGGCGGAGAAGGGCTATCACGGCCCGGTCGTGGTCTGCTCGCTGTATTTCGTGCCGGTCGCCGGCTACATCCCCGACCGCCCCGTGATCAAATACCTCGCCGCCCAGCGCAACATCGAGATCGCCTTCGCCCCCGTCGCGGGCACCCGCATCCTGGTCCCGTTCTGGCTGAAAGTGCCGACGCCGCTCGGCCCGGCGATGCTGGAAGCCACCAGCTTCGTCACCGTCGCCCAGCCGCCAAGAGTGGCCAAGACGCAGTAGGCGGAGCTGCCGTAGCCCGGATGGAGCGCAGCGCAATCCGGGATTCTTTGCTTCGGCTCCCCGTATTCCGCTCCGCTCCATACGGGCTACGAACCCCCGTCGTTTCGAGAGAGTTTTACCACACCGCGCCAACACCTTACCCGCCGCCACCCCACGATTCATCCGCCCAGCCGCTTCTACTGTGCATGGGGTTGTTTTCGCGATTTTGCTCTGGAGGGGTCAGCCGGCCCGTGAATCCATTTGACTCCTCCCCGATTCTGATTCGACTCCGCGCCGTCCCCAATTTTAAGGAACCTGTCATCAAATCGGCGCTTGTGCGGCAACCCAAAACTCCATCTAGTGCGATGAAACACAGGGTCCCGCGACATGTTGCGTGAACGGAACAGGACTCAGGGGCGAGTCAGCGATTCGGCCGCGATTCGTTCTAGAGTCGTTCCGAAGCTTAAGGCCAACGGGAAAAGCGTCGCAAAGTGAGACAGTTGCGCGGGATTTTTGGAAACCGCTCCCACACCACCACCGGTGTCATCGCCCGGCTTGACCGGGCGAACCAGTACGCCGAGGCGGCTGTGGTTGAGCGGACAGGCCGCGGCGTACTCGATGCCCCGGTCAAGCCGGGGCATGACAGCGGAAAACGTGGCTTCGACGCAGCGTTCGGAGACATGGCCGACGGGTCCTACCGCTGACCCGCCCCAAACAGCACTGACATTCGCCCCAATCGCCACTACCTAATCCCTGGACATGGCCTTTTCCTCTTCCCCCTTCGCTTCCGAGCGGCTGCCAGGCGCCGGCGTCACCGCAGTGCTCGGGCCGACCAACACCGGCAAGACCCATCTCGCCATCGAGCGGATGCTCGCGCATTCCTCCGGCGTGATCGGCCTGCCGCTGCGGCTGCTCGCGCGCGAGGTCTATAACAAGATCGCCGATCGCGCCGGCCCCGAGTCCGTCGCGCTGATCACCGGCGAGGAGAAGATCAAGCCGAAGAACCCGCGCTATTGGGTCTCTACGGTCGAGGCGATGCCGCGCGACCTCGACGTCTCCTTCCTCGCCGTCGACGAGGTCCAGATCGCCTCCGATCTCGAACGCGGCCACGTCTTCACCGACCGCATCCTCAACCGCCGCGGCCGCGACGAGACGCTGCTGCTCGGCGCCGCGACGATGCGCCCCATTATCGAGCGGCTGTTGCCCGGCGTCTCCATGATCACGCGGCCGCGGCTGTCGAGCCTCGAATTCGCCGGCGACCGCAAGATCACGCGCCAGCCGCGCCGCACCGCGATCGTCGCGTTCTCCGCCGACGAGGTCTACGCCATCGCCGAGCTGATCCGCCGCCAGCACGGCGGCGCCGCCGTGGTGCTCGGCTCGCTGTCGCCGCGCACCAGAAATGCGCAAGTGTCGATGTTCCAGAACGGCGACGTCGATTATCTCGTCGCCACCGATGCGGTCGGCATGGGCCTCAATCTCGACGTCGATCACGTCGCGTTTGCCTCCGACCGCAAGTTCGACGGCTACCAGTTCCGCCGCCTGACACCGTCCGAATTCGCCCAGATCGCCGGCCGCGCCGGCCGCGCCACGCGGAACGGAACGTTCGGGACGACAGGCCGCTGCGCACCGTTCGAGCCCGAGCTCGTCAACGCGCTCCAGAACCACACCTTCGACAGCGTGAAGATGCTGCAATGGCGCAATTCGAAGCTGGATTTCTCCTCCCTCGGCGCGCTCCAGGTGTCGCTGAACCTCGCCCCCGGCCATGAGGCGCTGACGCGCGCGCCGATCGCCGAGGACATGCGCGTGCTCGACCACGCCGCCCGCGATGCCGATGTGCGCGATACCGCACATGGCAAGGCCGCGGTGGAACGGCTGTGGGAGGCCTGCCAGGTCCCGGATTACCGAAAGCTGTCGCCGGCGGCCCACGCCGAGCTCGTGACGACGCTGTACGGCTTTTTGATGCAGAAAGGCCRCATTCCCGATGCCTGGTTCGCGGCCCAGATCGACCAGGCCGACCGCATCGACGGCGACATCGACACGCTGTCGGGCCGGATCGCGCAGATCCGCACCTGGACCTTCGTCGCCAACCGGCCGGACTGGCTCGCGGACCCCGAACATTGGCAGGGAATCGCGCGGGAGGTCGAAAATAAATTATCGGATGCGCTCCATGAACGCTTGACTGAGCGTTTCGTTGATCGCCGGACCAGTGTATTGATGCGCCGCCTGCGGGAGAACACGAGCTTGAATACGGAAATCGGCAAGACCGGCGAAGTCATCGTCGAAGGCCATGTCATCGGCCGTCTCGATGGCTTCACCTTTGCACCGGATGCGGCGGAAGCCGGCTCCGATGCGAAAGCCTTGCAGGCTGCCGCACAAGCGGTGCTCGCGGGCGAGATCAATGCGCGTGCCGAGAAACTGGGCGGCGCGCCCGACGAGCAGTTCCTGCTGACGTCCGACGGCACCATCCGCTGGACCGGCGACGCCGTGGCGCGGCTGACGGCCGCCGAGGAGGCGCTGCATCCGCGCATCCGCATCATCTCCGACGAGCGCCTGACCGGGGCTCCTCGTGACAAGGTGCAGGCCCGGCTCGATCTCTGGCTCAAGACGCATATCGAGAAGCTGCTCGGGCCGATGTTCGAGCTGTCGAAGGCGGCTGACGTCACCGGCATTGCCCGCGGCATCGCATATCAGCTGGTCGAGGCGCTCGGCGTGCTGGAGCGGCCGAAGATCGCCAATGAGCTGAAGGATCTCGACCAGCCCTCGCGCGCGACGCTGCGCAAATACGGCGTCCGCTTCGGCGCTTATCACATCTATTTCCCCGGCCTCCTGAAGCCCGCCGCGCGCGCGCTCGCCGCACTGCTGTGGGCGCTGAAGCAGGACAATGTCGATCTCTCGTCGCTGTCCGGCGCGCAGCATTTGGCAAGCTCGGGCCGCACCTCGTTCCCGGTCGACAAGCAACTGCCGCGCGATGCCTATCGCGTGCTCGGCTACAAGCAGGCCGGCGAGCGCGCCGTGCGCGTCGACATTCTGGAGCGTCTCGCCGATCTGATCCGCCCGGCGCTGGCCTGGCGCGAGAATTCGCCGGGCGACAAGCCCGCCGGCGCGTTCGACGGCCGCAGCTTCGTGGTGACGCAGGCGATGACCTCGCTCACGGGCTCGGCCGGTGAAGATTTCGCCTCGGTGCTGCGCGCGCTCGGCTATCGCATGGAGAAGCGCGCGCCGCTGCCGCCGAAGCCCGCGGCGCCCGCCGCGGAGACGCCGGCTGTTGAGGCCGGTGCCGAGGCTGTGACGGAAGCTGCTGCGACCGAAGCGGCTAGCGCCGAGACGCCGGTCGAGGACGCCGCGGCACCCGTGGACAGCGCGATCGAAGCCGCCGCCGAGCCGGTCACCGTCGAAGACGCCCCCGGCATGGAGCAGCACGACGAGCCCGCCCATGAGGAGCCCGCGCTCGAAGCATCGAGCGAAGCCCCGGTCACGCCGGAAGATGCCCCCGGCATCGCGCCGCCGGCCGAAGCGACCGCAGCACCTGCCGAAACGGCTGATCTCGAGGCCGCTCCCGCTGAGGCCGCCGCAACGGAAGCCGCTGCATCGGCCGATGCAGCCGCGCCCGTGGAGGCGGCAGCCACGCCCGCCGAGCCCGAGCTGGTCGAGGTCTGGCGTCCCGGCGGCCGTCACGAGGATCGCAAGCCGCGCCACGAGCGCCATCGCCATCAGCGTCACCACAATCAGCCGCGCGCCCAGGACGGCGCGCAGGCCAGTGCTGCGCCCGCGGAAGGCGAAGCGGCGCAGGCCGCCGACGGCGAGAAGCGCGAGCAGCGGCATCGCCACRGCGGTGGTCATCGCAGGGACGCTGGCAGGGATGGCGGCAAGGATTTCCGCAAGCCCCGCGAGGGTGGCGCCGAAGGCGCGCCGCGCCAGGAGGGGCGTGACGACAAGAACCGCAGCTTCCAGGGTCGGGATCAGGGCAAGGATCGCGACAAGGATCGCGATCGCAACAAGGGCAAGTTCGGTGGCGATCGCGACAAGGGCCGCGACAATCGTGGCCGCGACCGCGACAAGGGCCGCGACCGCCAGGGCGGGCCGTCGCTGCGTCCCTACGCCTCCAGCGCCAACCCGCGCGAGCGCGATCGCCCGATCGATCCGAATTCGCCGTTTGCCAAGCTCGCTGCGCTGAAGGAGCAGCTCGCGGGGCGCAAGGAATAGCGTTTCAAGCGAAGTGCGGAGCGGTTCGCGTGAAGAAGACGCGTGAAGAGGAATAACGCCCACGACCGAGCGCCAGCGCCTCGACAAATGGCTGTGGCATGCGCGGGTGGTGAAGGCGCGCACCTCCGCGGCTGAGCTCGTCGAGTCCGGCCATGTTCGCGTCAACGGCGGGCGCGAGACATCGCCGGGGCACGCGATCAAGATCGGCGACGTGCTGACGATCGCGCTCGATCGCACCGTGCGCGTCTTGAAAGTCGCCGCCTTCAACGAGCGCCGTGGCGATGCTGCTTCTGCGCGCGTGCTCTACGAGGAGCTCACTGACGCAAAGCGCAATTAATTGCGCTTCGTATTCATTTCTTGGTCGATCACGCGCGGAAAGCCGTCATGATCGGTCGTTCCTGATCTTGCAGCGCCGGGCCATCCGCGCTACGCAAGCCGCGACTTTTAAAAGAGCTTTTCGGAGCGTTGGATGACTTACGTCGTCACTGAAGCCTGCATCAAGTGCAAGTACACCGACTGCGTCGAGGTCTGCCCGGTCGACTGTTTCTACGAGGGCGAGAACATGCTCGTCATCCATCCTGACGAATGCATCGACTGCGGCGTGTGCGAGCCGGAATGCCCCGCCGATGCCATCAAGCCGGACACGGAACCGGGCCTGGAAAAGTGGCTGTCGGTCAATGCCGACTACGCCAAGAGCTGGCCGAACATCACCCAGAAGAAAGAATCACCCGCCGACGCGAAGGAATTCGACGGTATGGAGGGCAAGTTCGAGAAGTATTTCTCCCCGAACCCCGGTTCCGGGGACTAATTTGGGCCCAAACTTAACCCTATTAGCTTCAAACGCGCCGAAAACCAGCCCTCACGACCCCTAAATCATTGATTTTTGCGGGAAATGTGCTATATTGGGCACATTAAGCTGAACCCCGTCAGCCCCGTTGGCCCCTCTGGGTTCCCGTGAAACCAAATGTCGAACAGGGGCGTRGCAGTTTCCGCGCGCAGGCTGTGTCACAGAAAACGCGTAAAAAGAGTACTTCTGCGAGGGCTTCCCATAAGGAGGCCAAGAAAGTCGCCACGGCCAGCCGTAGCGCATCCAAGGGCCGTGCCGCCACGAAGGCTCCGGCTGCAAAGTCCTCCAAGAACAAAAGAAGCGCAATGCCT
>NZ_JBFULT010000442.1:0-6425 GCF_054049755.1 Bradyrhizobium sp. P5_C11_2 | reverse complement strand
GACGTACTCCTCATGCTTCGCCGCGTTGCGGACGGCGACGAGGTCCTGACGGGCATTGACGAAGATCAGTCCGTAGCTCGATCCGTCCCGCGCCGGCTTCGCAATCAGCCGGCCGTATTCGGCAAAGGCATCGTCGATGTTGTCCAGCGCAATATTTGCCGGCGGCGTCACGCCGCCGAGCGCGGCAAAATGCTTGGCGGCGATCTTGTCGAAGGCGAGATGGGAAGAGGCCGAGCCCGATCCGGTGAAGGCCACGCCGCGCGCCTCGCACATCACCTGCAATTCGCCGTTCTCGGCGCGCCCGCCATGCAGGCCGAGCACCAGCACGCGGTCCTCGGCCCTGGCCTGGTCGAGCGCCTGCTCCAGCGGAATGCCGCGCGTGTCGGGCTTGAACTCGTCCTCGAAGGGACGGGCATGTTCGAGCAGCTGCATCGACTGGACGGTGTGCACCTTGTCCTGGACGTCCCAGAACCAGAGATCGGCCTCGGGCAGCGCCTGATGCAGCGCCTGGGCCGAGGCGACGGAAACCAGACGCTCCCGGTTGGAGCCGCCGAACAGAATGGTGATGCGCATTCGCTTCCTCGCAATTTGTCATTCCGGGGCGATACGAAAGCATCGAACCCGGAATCTCGAGATTCTCAGGTGCGCATTGCGCACCATAGTTGCGCTTCGCGCCCCCGGAATGACTGTCAGTTGGAAACCCCGATCCGCTTGATTTCCCAGTGTAGCTCAATTCCGGAATTTGCCTTCACTCGTTCGCGCACGGTCTCGCCCAGCGTCTCGATGTCGTGCGCGGTGGCATCGCCGGTGTTGATCAGGAAATTGCAGTGCATCTCCGAGACCTGCGCGCCGCCGACGCGCAAGCCGCGGCAGCCGGCGGCGTCGACCAGCTTCCAGGCGGAATGGCCGGGCGGGTTCTTGAAGGTCGAGCCGCCGGTCTTTTCACGGATCGGCTGCGCGGTCTCGCGATGGCTCTGCACCTCGGCCATGCGGGCGCGGATCGCGTCCGCGTCCCTGATCTCGCCGCGAAAACGCGCAGACGTGAAGATGACGGAGGGATCGACGCCGCTGTTGCGGTAGACGAACTTCATGTCGGCATTGGAGAAGACGCGCTTCGTGCCGTCGCGCGCGACCCCTCGCGCCTCGACCAGCATGTCCTTGGTCTCGCCGCCATTGGCCCCCGCATTCATCCGCAGCGCGCCGCCGATGGTGCCGGGAATGCCGAAGTAGAATTCCAGCCCGCCGATATTGGCGCCGGCCGCGACTTCCGCGACGCGCTTGTCGAGCGCGGCGGCACCTGCCGTCACGGTGTCGCCGCTCGCGGCTGCCTCGCCGAAGGCGCGCGGCGCCAGCCGGATCACGACGCCCGCAATGCCGCCGTCGCGCACGATCAGATTGGAGCCGACGCCGACGACATGGACAGGAATGTCGCCGGCGAGATGCGCGAGGAAGTAGGCGAGATCGTCCTCATCCGCCGGCGTGAACAGCACCTGCGCGGGACCCCCGACGCGAAACCAGGTGAGCTCGGCGAGCGACTGGTTGGCGAGCAGCCGGCCGCGCAGCTTGGGCATCGTGGCTTTGAGCTCGGGCGTGATGTCGGGGAATCCCACCATTCTACCCCAGCKCCTTCAATTCGCCGGGCAGCGCATACGCCCATTGCGTAATGTTGCCGGCTCCGAGACACACGACGAGATCGCCCGATCCCGCGAGTCCCTTGACGATGCCCGCAAGCTCCGTCGCCGCCGGCAGCGGGATCACCTCGCGGTGCCCGTGCGCGCGCAGGCCTGAGACGAAATGGTCGCGGTCGATGCCTTCGATCGGCGTTTCGCCGGCGGCATAGACGTCGGCGACGATCACCGCATCGGCATCGTTGAAGCAGGTGCAAAATTCCTCGAACAGCGATTGCAGGCGGGTGTAGCGATGCGGCTGCACCACGGCGACGATCTTGCCGTTGGTGGATTCCCGCGCCGCCTTCAGCACGGCCGATATCTCCACGGGGTGATGGCCGTAATCGTCGATCACGGTGACGCCGTTCCACTCGCCGGTCTTGGTGAAGCGGCGCTTGACGCCGCCGAAGCCGGCGATCGCCTTGCGGATCGCCTCGTCCGACACGCCGAGCTCGCGCGCCACCGCGATCGCGGCGGTCGCGTTGGAGGCGTTGTGACGCCCCGGCATCGGCAGCATGAGATCTTCGATCTCATGCACAGCGCCGGTCTTGCGATCGCGGAACGCGACCTTGAACTTCGATCCGCCACCCATCGGGGTGAGATCGACGAACCGCGCGTCGGCCTGCGGGTTCTCGCCGTAGGTGATGATGCGGCGATCCTCGATCTTGCCGACCAGGCTTTGCACGACGGGATGATCGATGCACATCACGGCAAAGCCGTAGAACGGCAGGTTCTCGACGAAGCTTCGGAAAGCGTCCTGCACGGCCTCGAACGTCTTGAAGTGATCGAGATGCTCGGGATCGACATTGGTGACGATCGCGACATCGGTCGGCAGCTTCAGGAACGTGCCGTCGCTCTCGTCGGCTTCCACCACCATCCAGTCGCCGGCGCCGAGACGCGCGTTGGAGCCGTAGGCGTTGATGATGCCGCCATTGATGACGGTGGGATCGAGACCGCCGGCATCGAGCAGCGTCGCGACCATCRTGGTCGTGGTGGTCTTGCCATGGGTGCCGGCGATGGCAACGCAGCTCTTGAGCCGCATCAGCTCGGCCAGCATCTCGGCGCGGCGCACCACGGGAATGCGCTGCGCGCGCGCCGCCATCAATTCCGGATTGTCGCGCTTGATCGCGGAGGACACCACGACGACCTCGGCGCCGTCGACATTCTCCGCCTTGTGGCCGACCGAGACCTTTGCGCCCTTCTTGCGCAGTCGGTCGAGATTGTAATTGTCGGAGGCGTCCGAGCCCTGCACGGCGTAGCCGAGATTGACCAGCACCTCGGCGATGCCGCTCATGCCGATTCCGCCGATCCCGACGAAGTGGATGGGTCCAATCTCGCGCGGCAGTCTCATGCTCTATCCCGTCGTTCCGTCGTCATGGCCGGGCTCGTCCCGGGCATCCACGAATCCCAAGCTACTTCATGCAAGACGTGGATGGCCGGGACAAGCCCGGCCATGACGGCAAAAATACGAAAATCGGCCCGTTTAGGCTCAGATTCCCGCGACTTTGACCACCAGATCGGCCAGGCGCTCGGCGGCGTCGAGCCGCCCCGCTCCCCTCGCCGCCGCAGCCATCGTGGCCAGTCGTGCCGGTTCGGCCGCAAAACCCGAGATCTCGGACGCCAGCCGGTCCGAGGTGAACTCGGTCTGCGGGATGCGGATCGCGCCGTCGACCTTGGACAGCACGCCGGCATTGGCGAACTGGTCCTGGTCGATCGCGCCGGGCAGCGGCACCAGGATCGAGGGCCGCCCGATCGCGGCGAGCTCGGCCACGGTGCCGGCACCGGAGCGCGACACCACGAGGTGGTTGGAGGCAAGCCGCGCCGGCAGATCGGTGAAGAACGGCGCGAGCTCGGCCTTGATCTTCAGCTTGTCGTAGACCGCGCGCACACGCGCCATGTCCTCGTCGCGCACCTGCTGGGTGAGGATGAGCCGGCCCCACAGCGCGGGCTCGAGCCGCTCGATCGCGCCCGGCACGATGTCGGCCATGATGCGCGCGCCCTGGCTGCCGCCGACGACAAGCAGGCGCAGCGGGCCGTTCACCTCGGGCGCGGCATATGGCACCGCGGCTGCGGCAAGGACTGCCGGGCGCATCGGTGTGCCGACTGTCGTGGTCTTGCCCGATAGCGCCGGATCGCGGTCGAGCACGCCGGGCAGCGAGGTCGCGATGGCGCGAACCCGGCTCGACAGAAAGCGGTTGGCGCGGCCGAGCACGGCATTGGCGTCGTGGATGATGCCGGGCACGCCGGCGAATTTCGCCGCGACCAGCGGCGGCAGCGTCGGATAGCCGCCGAAGCCGACGACGGCGACCGGCTTCAATCGCTTGATCAGGCGATACGCAGAGAGCGTGCCGGCGGCGAGCGTGAGGCCGGCATAGGCGAGCTGCAACGGATTGCGGCCGCGCGCGGTCTCGCTCGAGACGACGTCGATCATGTCCTTGCTGAACAGCCCGCTATAGCGCAGCGCGCGCTCGTCGGTGACGAGGCGGACGCGAAAGCCGCGCCGGATCAATTCGACGCCGAGCGCCTCGGCCGGAAACAGATGGCCGCCGGTGCCGCCCGCGGCGAGAAGAATCAAGGGGGAAGTGTCCATGGCGGCCGTATTTACAGGGAAAGCGCCGCCATTGCGAGCCAGCTACACAGTGCTCGTGCCCCGGGCGCAGCGCAGCGCGCCGCCCTTCGCGGCGTGGTGCGCTGCTGAACCGGGGCCCATGGTTGCGACATTCTGGGTCCCGGCTCTGCGCTCCGCTTCGCTGCGCTTGTCCGGGACACGAGAGCGGTCACGCGTAGCTGCGCATCGCCTCGGCGTGGCCGATCGATTCCACCTCGGTGCGCGGGCGCAGCCGCGTCAGCGCCAGCATCATGCCGACGCCATAGGCCAGCGACACGATCGAGGAGCCGCCATAGGAGATGAACGGCAGCGTCATGCCCTTGGCGGGGATGAGCTGCAGGTTGACCGACATGTTGATCGCCGCCTGCACGCCGAACAGGATCGCTAGCCCAGAGGCCGCGAAGCGCGAGAACATGTCCTCATTGGCGTAGGCGCGCGACAGCGTGCGGATCACGACGAAGGCAAACAGCGCCAGCATGGCGAGGCACAGGATGATGCCGAACTCTTCGGCCGCGACAGCGAACACGAAGTCGGTATGGCTGTCCGGCAGGCTGCGCTTGGCGATGCCCTCGCCCGGCCCGAGCCCGAACCAACCACCGTTGTAGAAGGCCTCCATGGCGGTATCGACCTGGAAGGTGTCGCCGGAGGCCGGGTTCATGAAGCGCTTGATGCGGCCCGCCACATGCGGAACAAACAGATAGGCGCTGAACAATCCGGCGGCGCCGATGCCGGCGAGGCCGAACACCCAGATCATGCGCATGCCCGCGATGAAGAACAGCGAGCCCCACACCAACAGGATCAGCATGGTCTGGCCGAAATCCGGCTCCATCACCAGCAGCGAGACCAGCATCAAGAGCAGCACCAGCGCCATCGAGGTCGCCGGCATCTCAGGCCGCCTGGTCGATTCCGCAAACAGCCAGGCCGCGATCACGACAAACGAAGGTTTGGCCACTTCGGAGGCCTGGATGTTGACGCCGAGCAGCGTGATCCAGCGCCGCGAGCCCTTCACCTCGGGGCCGATGGCCAGCGTCAGCACGATCAGGACGATGCTGGCCGCGAAGATGATCAGCGCCGAGCGCCGGATGGCCCGCGGCGACAGGAAGGAGACGCCGACCAGCACCATGAAGGACGGCGCCAGGAACATCACGTGGCGGCTGAAGAAATGGAAGGGATCGAGCCCGATGCGGGTCGCAACCGGCGGGCTCGCCGCCAGCGACAGGATGACCCCGCAAAGCATCAGCGCCAGGATCGCGCCCATCAGCGGCTTGTCGACGGTCCACCACCACTCGGAAAAGGGGGTGCGTTCTTCACGGGAGAGCATGGGCGGCCGCTTTCGGACAGAGGTCGGTCCATTGGTCGCCGAGGTTGGTTACCGGGGGGTTAAGGGGATCGATGAACTTGTAGAGAGTCTCTTGCCCCGGACGCAGCGCAGCGCCATAAGCGCGTTTACGCGCGTCTTCGACACGCTATGGCGGTGCGCTGCAGAGCCGGGGCCCATTGCCGCTCCTGGGTCCCGGCTCTGCGGAGCGTCACTTCGTGCCGCACCGCGTCCGGGACACGAGACCTTGCGGATCTGCCCTATTCGTAATTGATCGTGACATCCCCAACGCGCTGGTCGCGTTTGTAAATTTGGACTGTCCCGGAAATGGACCCGATCCTGACGGCATGCTCGCTAATCCAGGCAACGCTGACATCCTGATGCTCGCGCACGCTGAGAAAGGTCGGCGTGCTCTCGGGCGAGAATGTCCGGCCGCGCGCCACGATACTGGCTTGCGTGCTGTCGGGCACCGTCGCGCCGCACGACTTCTAGACCACGACGACCAACTGGCTACCGCTTGGCGAGGCGAATGCGCGCTGGCGAACGACGCGGCATGCGCCGAATCCGCTCATGAGATTGTCGATGACGACAACGAAGACAAAGCCCGCGACGACCGGGACGGCAAGAGCAGCGACGGCAATTCCGATCCAGCGTTGCCGCGCCATCCTCACACCACCGGCTTCACACCCGGCAGCGCCTGCACCAGCTCGCGGAACTTGGTGCCGCGGATCTCGAAGTTGCGGTACTGGTCGAAGGAGGCGCAGGCAGGCGACAACAGCACGACGGCGTCCTGCAAGCCCGACGCCTCCGCATCGCGCGCGGCGTGCTCGAC
>NZ_JBFULT010000441.1:0-10290 GCF_054049755.1 Bradyrhizobium sp. P5_C11_2 | reverse complement strand
CGGTTGCACATCTCGTAGATGCGCTGGATGTGCTCCCAGCGCACGCGGTCGGCCGACATCGGGTTCGTCGGCAGCTCGGATTTCTCCGAACTCGTCGAGAGCAGCGCGGCGACGACGTCGTCGGCGTCCGCGGGCTTGGAGAGATAATCGATCGCGCCCATCTTCACTGCGGTCACCGCGGTGGCGATGTTGCCATAGCCGGTCAACACGATCGCGCGTGCGTCGGGGCGCTTCTTCTTCAGCGCGGAGACCACGTCGAGGCCGTTGCCGTCGCCGAGCCGCAAATCGACCACTGCGAATGCGGGGGCAGCCTTGCCGATCTGCGCCAGTCCGTCCGAGACGGTGTCACACGAGGTCACCGCAAAACCGCGCGTTTCCATGGCGCGCGACAGCCGCTCCAGAAACGGCTTGTCGTCCTCCACGATGAGAAGCGAGCGGTCGGCCTGTTCGTTCAGTTCGGCGATGGCGTTCAAGGTTTTGTCCTCTCTCCAGCGCGTCTACATATGGCGTCGCAATCGCGCGGTGCCAAGGCCGTCAATGGTCGATCGGCCCTGTTGTGCGACGCAAGGTCGCGCCTATCCTATTGTTTCTTCGAGCGTCTCGATAGCCTCAAAACGCTGCCTCGGCCACGCAATCTGGACCACGGCCCCGTGATCCGGGAAGGTCCGATTGGTAAACGAGACCTTGGCGCCGGTGCGTTCCAGCAGGGTGCGTGCGATGAACACGCCGAGCCCGAGGCCGCCGCCTTCATCCCGGGTGCGCCGCCGCGACAGGTAGGGCTCGCCGATCCGCTTCAAGAGGTCGGGCGGAATCCCCGGGCCGTCATCGGAAATCACGATCTCGATGGTCTCATTGTTCCACCAGGCGTTCACCTCGACGGTGGTGCGCGCGAAGTCGACGGCATTCTCGACGATGTTGCCGACGCCGTAGAGGACCGCCGGGTTGCGCGAGCCGACCGGCTCGGCGGCGGCGGCGATCGCGATCCGCACCTTGATGTCGACGCCGAAATCGCGGTGCGGCGCCACCACCTCCTCGATCAGCTCGGACAGCTTCATGCGGTCGAACGGCGCGCCGGTGGAGGACAGCTGGGTGATCTTGCTCAGGATGTCGCGGCAACGCTGCGTCTGCTCGCGCAGGGTTTTCAGATCGGCGGCAAAGGTCGGATCCTTCACCGTCTTTTCCAGCTCGCGCGAGATCAGGAAGATGGTCGCGAGCGGCGTGCCGAGCTCGTGCGCGGCGGCCGCAGCCAGCCCGTCGAGCTGGGTCAGATGCTGCTCGCGCGTCAGCACCAGTTCGGTCGCGGCGAGCGCGTCGGCCAGCTTGCGCGCCTCCTGGGTGACCTGGAAGGAGTAGAGGCTGGTGACGCCGATCGCGAGCACGATCGAAAGCCAGATGCCGACGAGATAGATCGGCGGCAGCACCAGCGGATCGTCGGAATCCCAGGGCAGCGGCAGATGAAAGAAGAACAGGATCGAGGCGCAGGCCACGGCCAGGAGGCCGAGGCCGAAGGTGGCGCGGGCCGGCAGCGCGGTGGCCGAGATCAGCACGGGAGCGAGGAACAGGAACGAGAACGGGTTCTGCAATCCGCCGGTGAAGAACAGCAGCCCCGCTAGTTCCACGATGTTCAGCGCGAGCAGCCCGGCCGCCTGGATCGGCTCGAGCCGCTGCATCGGATTGGCCGCGGTTTGCAGCGCCAGATTGAGCGCCGCCGACAGGGCGATGATGCTGACGCAGGGGACGATCTCGACGTTGAACTCGAGCCCCTGCGCCACGATGAAGATCGCGGCGAGCTGGCCCAGCACCGCGAGCCAGCGCAGCCGCAGGATCGTGTCCAGGCGGATATGTCGCTGCGAATGGCGAAAGTCGGAAACGGCGGTGTCGGTCATCTCAGCCAATCTAGCGATGCATGCGGGCGATCACAAACGCGCCGGCCCGCACATTCCACCGGGTTACAAGCCTCTTGCCTCGAGCCTTGATACTTCAAGTCCTGTGACGTCAAGTCTTGTTACGTCAAGTCTTGCGACTTCAAGTCTTGCGCTCGACCGCGCAATGGCGGAAGAACGGCCCAGCATGACTGAGAACGACAAGGCTTCAAGTCGGCCGACTGTCGCGGACCGCAAATCGTCCCCGGCAATCGAGGTCGATCGCCTCGTCAAGCTCTACAAGCAGACCCGCGCGGTCGACGACATCTCCTTCACGTTGCCGCGCGGCAGCATCACCGGGCTGCTGGGCGGCAACGGCGCCGGCAAGACCACGACCATCGCGATGATCATGGGCCTGGTGCTGCCGACCTCCGGCCGCGTGCAGGTGCTCGGACATCCGATGCCCGAGCAGAGCGCCGCAGTGCTGGGGCGGATGAATTTCGAGAGCCCCTATGTCGACATGCCGATGCGGCTCACGGTGCGGCAGAATCTCACCGTGTTCGGCAAGCTCTATGCGGTGAAGAACCTGTCCGACMGCATCGCCAGGCTGGCCGACGACCTCGATCTCACCGAATTCATCGACCGCGCCAACGGCAAGCTCTCCGCCGGCCAGAAGACCCGCGTCGCGCTCGCCAAGGCGCTGATCAACACGCCCGAGCTGTTGCTGCTGGACGAGCCGACCGCCTCGCTCGACCCTGACACCGCCGACTGGGTGCGGGCGCATCTGGAACGCTATCGCCGCGACAACAAGGCCACCATCCTGCTGGCGTCGCACAACATGCTCGAGGTCGAGCGGCTCTGCGACCGCGTCATCATCATGAAGCGCGGCCGCATCGAGGACGACGACACGCCCGACGCCATCATGGCCCGCTACAACCGCACCACGCTGGAGGAGGTGTTCCTCGACGTCGCCCGCGGCCGGGCGAACGGAGCGAAGGAGGCGGCGCGATGAGCAAGCCCCTATGTTTCAGCCGTAGCCCGGATGGAGCGCAGCGTAATCCGGGGCCCCTGTCGCGTGTGGCACGATTCCCGGATTGCGCTTCGCTCCATCCGGGCTACTTGGTGAAGCCATGACCGAGCTCTCCCTCCATCGCGGCATCTCGGCCCAGCGCATCGGCGCGATGATCCTGCGCTATTGGTATCTCCTGATGTCGTCCTGGCCGCGGCTGCTCGAGCTGCTGTATTGGCCGGCGCTCCAGGTCATTACCTGGGGCTTCCTCCAGCTCTACATCGCGCAGAACGCCAATTTCTTCGCGCGCGCCGGCGGCACGCTGATCGGCGCCGTCATCCTCTGGGACATCCTGTTCCGGGGACAGCTCGGCTTCTCGATCTCGTTTCTGGAGGAGATGTGGGCGCGCAACATCGGCAATCTCATGATGAGCCCGTTGAAGCCGATCGAGTTTCTGCTGTCGCTCATGGTCATGAGCCTGATCCGGCTCGCGATCGGCGTCATTCCGATGACGCTGCTCGCGCTGTTCCTGTTTCACTTCAATGTCTACAGCCTTGGCCTGCCGCTGATCGCCTTCTTCTGCAATCTGATCTTCACGAGTTGGTCGGTCGGCATCTTCGTCTCGGGGCTGGTGCTGCGAAACGGGCTGGGGGCCGAGAGCATCGTCTGGACCTTGATGTTCGCGATCATGCCGCTCGCCTGCATCTACTATCCTGTCAGCGTGCTGCCGGTCTGGCTGCAATATGTCGCCTGGACGCTGCCGCCGACCTATGTGTTCGAGGGAATGCGGGCGCTCCTGATCGAGCAAACCTTCCGGACCGACCTGATGCTGGGTGCGCTGGCCATCAATGTGGTGCTGCTGGTTGCATCTTTTGGGGCATTCCTTGCCCTTTTGCGCAGCGCCAAGAAAAACGGCTCGCTGCTGTCGGGCGGTGAATAACGTCACTTTCTCGTGGATTCAGGCTGGTTTGGCCGTTCAGGCCACGTAGATCTACGGAACCATGCATTGACGCAATATTACGCATTCGGCAGTATGCTGCGATGCGAAGAGGAACATGATCATGCCGATTGGTGAGTTTGGCGGCGCACCGCCCCTGGCGGCCGAAGGCAGTCCGGTCCTGACCACGCCGATGTACTGGATGTACGAGATGGCGCAGGCCTCTCTCAATCCGGCGCGCGCCGTCACCGACGCGACCAGGCTCCTGTTTCAGAATCCCTTGAATCCCTGGGCGCGCACCGAGGTCGGCAAGTCGGTGGCCGCGGCCTGCGAATTGTTCGAGCGCACCACGCGGCGCTACGGCAAGCCGGAATGGGGCCTCAACGACACCGAGGTCAACGGCATCCGCGTCCCCGTCGAGGTTCGCTCCGTCTGGGAAAAGCCGTTCTGCCAGTTGCTCTACTTCGATCGCAAGTTCACCCGCCCCTTGCGCAGCCCGCAGCCGCGCGTGCTGATCGTGGCGCCGATGTCCGGCCATTACGCGACGCTGCTGCGCGGCACGGTCGAAGCCTTTCTGCCGGCGCATGAGGTCTACATCACCGATTGGGCCGATGCCCGCATGGTGCCGCTCAGCGAAGGCCGTTTCGATCTCGACGACTACATCGACTACGTGATCGAGATGCTGCACGTGCTTGGCGGCAACACCCATGTGATCGCGGTGTGCCAGCCCTCGGTTCCCGTCGTCGCCGCCGTCTCGATCATGGAAGCGCGGCGCGATCCCTTCGTGCCGACCTCGATGACGCTGATGGGCGGGCCGATCGACACCCGCCGCAATCCGACTGCGGTGAACAACCTCGCCCAGCAGCGCGGCATCGACTGGTTCCGCAACAACGTCATCACCAAGGTGCCGTTCCCGCATCCGGGCATGATGCGCGACGTTTACCCGGGATTCCTGCAGCTCAACGGCTTCATCAGCATGAATCTCGATCGGCACATGGATGCCCACAAGCAGCTGTTCGCCAATCTGGTGAAGGGCGACGGCGACCTCGTCGACAAGCATCGCGACTTCTATGACGAATATCTCGCGGTGATGGATCTCTCGGCCGAATATTATCTGCAGACCGTCGACACCGTGTTCGTGAAGCACGCGCTGCCGAAGGGCGAGATGACCCATCGTGGAACACGCGTCGATCCCTCCAAGGTCACGCGTGTCGCGCTGATGACGGTCGAAGGCGAGAACGACGACATCTCCGGCATCGGTCAGACCGAAGCAACGCACGGATTGTGCAGTTCGATTCCCGATCATCGCCGCGTTCATTACGTTCAGAAGGGTGTCGGACATTACGGCGTGTTCAACGGTTCGCGATTCAAGTCGGAAATCGTGCCGCGGATTCACGATTTCATGGTCTCGGCAGCGAATCTGACCGCATCGCAGGCTCTCGCAGCCGAATAACTGCGTTTTTCGGCTTTCCCGTCGAAAATTCGGGCTCTGCCGGAGGTTCCCGGAGGGCCTGGTTCCCGCCAGATTCGCGGTATTTAGGTAGCTTCATAGGAGTGAGTCTTTCCTCACCCCTTGGGGAGGCCGCATGCGTCCAGCGGGGGCGAAAAAACAGGGTTCCAACCCCAGTCTGTAGGGTCTCCCGGACGTCAGACCCCTGTATATTGGGCAAATGATTTGTTTTTGCGCCGAGCGCTTTCCCTGGCGGCGGTTATGGCAGAATCCGGGCGAACTCCTGCTCCCCGGACTGACAGACATGGCCACTCGCGCGCTCCTCTATCGGCGGCCCCACGAACCAAAGACCCTCGTCATCACCCACGGATCGCAATTCTTTGCGATTCGCCTGCGCCGGCACCGCCGAGCGCGGCGCTACACGCTGCGAATTCATCCGAGTGATCGCGAAGCCATCCTCACCATGCCGCCGCGCGGCACGCTCGCCGAGGCAAAGGACTTCGCGCAGCGTCACGGCGCGTGGATCGCTGCGCGTCTTGGCCGTTTGCCGAAGGCGGCGCCGTTCCAGCCCGGCACAGTGATACCGCTTCGCGGCGTTCCCCATCGCATCGTTCATCGCGCCGGCACCCGCGGCACGGTGTGGACCGAGGTGCGCGACAGCGGTGAACGCATTCTCTGCGTCGCCGGCGGCGTCGAACATGCCGACCGCCGCGTGAACGACTTCCTCAAGCGCGAGGCGCGCCGCGATCTTCAGCGCTCGGCGGAGGCCTATGCCGCAGAGCTCGGCGTCAGGGTCAAGCGGCTCTCGATCCGCGATCAGTCCAGCCGCTGGGGCTCCTGCACCTCGGCGGGCTCGCTGTCGTTCTCCTGGCGCCTGATCCTGGCGCCGCCCTACGTGCTCGACTATCTCGCCGCCCACGAGGTCGCCCATCTCGTCGAGATGAACCACGCGTGATCCATCGATTGCGGAAGGTCGAAGGACCGAACAACTGATCTTCGCCAAACCTCTCCCTGTGGTTATGGGTCCCGGCCTTCGCCGGGACGACACCGTGGGTGGAGCAAGAGATCGTCTCTTCGCTACGCGCTGAAATCCGCACTCGTCCCCGCCTGCGTGCGTGAGGCCAGATAGGGCGCTTGCTGCTGCGCCATGACTCTTTGGCCTTCGGCCAGCATCGCCTGGAACGCCGCGTCGAGCTGATCGCGGCTGTAAGCCGTGGAATTGCCTTCGCGCGGCGTCCATTGCGATTGCGTGATCGCGGTGGGAGCCTTTTCGACGGTGCCACCAAGCAGTTTGGCGTAGCTGTCGGCCCGCCACTGCGCCAGATCTGGTCCACTCAGGCCGGGAGGATCCTCGAGATTGCCGATCTTTCCGGCCGCAGCGTTGGTGATCGTCGAGGACCCGCCATTGTACAGCGTGGCCGCCACCTTGCCGTCGACTTTGACCTGGGCATATGTGTTCTCCGGTGCATCGTCCGAGACGGCCGGTTGACTAGCGCTGGCGCCGTGGGTCATCAGCCAGTTCGTTGCCAAGAGGTCGCGCAGGACCGGATGATCCGCCGCCGATATCGGCTTGGCACCTTGCAGCGGCTTGAGCTGGGAGACGTCAAACCGGGGGCTGCTCGTCTCTGTGTCGGTCGCAGCCGACACCTCCGTCAGGACACTTGATGTCGCATTTGAATGAGACGTCGATGCAGGGCGCAGATGAGTCGGCACCGCACCGGATACACCTGAAATCATGGAACGCTCCTCGGCACTAGCTCAACCTAGGGGAGCAAATTCCAGGCCGATCGCGGAGGCTTGAAGAGATTGGTGTTTTCGCTTTCAGGGATACGCTGGCCTCGGTAAATCTTGCCGCCGTGGCAGGACTTGCCGAAGACAGGACTTGCCGAAGACAGGACTTGCCGAAGAGGTGGCTCGACACGTACGGCAACGTCGTCTCTCTCGTCGTCCCGGCGAAGGCCGGGACCCATAACCACAGGGAGTGGTTTGACGAAGACTAGTCGTTCCGTGCTCCTACCTTCCGCTATCGATAAATCACGCGACGATTGCGCGGCACGCTCGATTCGCCCCGCCGCATCAAGGCCTTCGAACCATCCACCGCGCATCGCGCCGGAATGTGCCGTCTACTGTGCATGGGGTTGTTTGCGCGTTTTTTGTTTTGAGGCCATGGAGACCTCAGCACGAAGCTACCTGTTCCCGCCGAACAGCCGGTCCATCAGCCAGCCATCGAGCCCTGCCGCTGCTTCCGGCCGCACATTGGCGCGCGTCGGGGGCGGGCGATAGCCGCTATTGTTCGCCGGTGCCGGCCCGGGCGCCGCCGCCGTCGGCGGCGACACTTGCGATGCGGCCTGCGCGAGGTTCGACAGGCCCCAGGTCGCTTGCGAGTTCGGCAGGTTCGCGACCGGCACGCCCTCGTGCGCCGCGCGCATGAAGCGCGACCAGACTTCCACCGGCAGCCCGCCGCCAGTTGCCTTCTTGGTCGGCGAGTTGTCGTCATTGCCGAGCCAGACGCCGGTGACGAGGCTGGCGGTGTAGCCGATGAACCAGGCGTCGCGGTAATCCTGGCTGGTGCCGGTCTTGCCGGCCGCCGGCCAACCCGGGATCTCCGCCTTCTTGGCGGTGCCGGAGATCAGCGTCTCCCGCATCATCGTGTTCATCATCCCGACATAGCGCGGGTCGATCACCTGGTTGCGCTCGTCGGCCTGGCGCATGTAGAGCAGCTTGCCGTCGAGCGTCTTGATCCGCCGCACCACATGCGGCGCCACCGCGAAGCCGCCATTGGCGAAGGGCGCATAGGCGCCGACCAGCTCGACGACCGAGACCTCGGAAGTGCCGAGCGCGATCGAGGCGTTGGGCTCGAGCTTGGAGGAGATGCCGAGCCGGTGCGCGGTGCGCACCACGTTCTTCGGCCCGACCTCGAGGCCGAGGCGGATGGCGACGGTGTTGAGCGACATCGCCAGCGCCTGCGTCAGCGTCACCGCGCCGAAATATTCATGGGTGTAGTTCTCAGGTCTCCAGCCCTTGACCTCGATCGGCGCGTCCTGGCGGACGGTGTCCGGCGTCAGCCCCTGCTCGAGCGCGGTGAGGTACACGAACGGCTTGAATGAGGAGCCGGGCTGGCGCTTGGCGGTGACCGCACGGTTGTACTGGCTGTCGGAATAGTTCCGTCCCCCCACCATGGCGCGCACCGCGCCGTCAGGCGTCATCGCCACCAGCGCGCCCTGGCTGACATTGAACTTCACGCTCTTGGCCGCGAGCTCGTCGATGATGGCGGCTTCCGCCACGCTCTGAAGTTTCGGATCGATCGTGGTCTCGACCGTGATGCTCTGGTCGATCTGGCCGACAAGATCGTCCAGCACCTCGCCGATCCAGTCGGCGACGTAGTTGACGGTGCCGGCGCCGACCGGCTTCACGTTGTAGGAGGGGTGGCCGATCGAGGCCTGCGCCTGCGCGTCGGTGATGAATTGCGCATCCGCCATCGCCGCGAGCACGATTTTCGCGCGCGCTTCGGCGCCTTCCGGATTGCGGTTCGGCGCCAGCCGGGAGGGCGATTTGACGAGGCCGGCCAGCATCGCGGCTTCGGCGACGGTGACGTTCTTCGCCGACTTGCCGAAATAGCGTTGTGCCGCGGCTTCGACGCCATAGGCGCCGGAGCCGAAATAGACGCGGTTGAGATACAGCTCGAGAATCTCGTTCTTGGAATGCTTGCGCTCCAGCCAGATCGCGAGCTCCGCCTCCTGCAGCTTGCGCTGCATGGTGCGTTCCTGGGTCAGGAACAGGTTCTTGGCGAGCTGCTGCGTCAGGGTCGAGCCGCCCTGCGACACGCCGCGATGGAGCACGTTGGTGACGAGGGCGCGCAGGATGCCGACGGGGTCGATGCCGAAATGCGAATAGAACCGGCGGTCCTCGATGGCGATGAACGCCTTCGGCAGATAGGGCGGCAGGTCCTTCAGCGACACGTTGGCGCCGGCCATCTCGCCGCGCTGTGCCAGCATGCTGCCGTCGATGCCGACGATCTGGATCGTCGGCGGGCGCGTGGGGATTTCCAGCGATTGGATCGGCGGCAGATGGGCGCCGACCCAGACCACGAGGCCGATCACGGCGATCGCGCCCCACAGGCCCAGCACCGCGCCCCAATACACCAGCCGGCCGATGCCAAAACCGCCGCGCGACTTCGACCGGCGCTTGGCGCCGCTGCGGCCGGCCGGCGCCTTCCGCTCGCGCGGCGGCTCCTCGCCGGATTCCTCGCTCTTGCGCTTGGCGGGTGATTTCGCGGACTTTTTCGGCTTGTCATCGCCGCCGGGAATGCGGTCCGCCGCCGTCAGGCGCAGATCTGCGAGCGCTGCGGGCAAGCCGAACAGCGGCTCCTTCCGCCCACCCTTTTTCTTTCCCCACGCCATACGCAAAACGCCCGGTCAGCCGCCCCGCCGCACGCTAGCGGTCGCTGTTTAAGGCCCGGTTACCCAGAGCTTAACGCGCGATTAGGAGGTGCGGCATTCGCCCGCCGCAGTTCCGCTCATCCGGCGCCGGAGCTAGGATCGAACCCATCAAGAAGAGGGAACCCGCATGGGCCATATCGATCCGACCAAGGAGATCTTTGCGCAGTTCCGGGAGAACGACCGCCCGGGTCCGATCCACATGCTCAATCTGGTTCGATTGCGCAAAGAGGCGGCCTATCCCGACGGCCGCAAGGCAAGCGGCGCGGAAGCCTATGCGGCCTATGGCCGCGAGAGTGGCCCGGTGTTCGAACGGCTCGGCGGCCGCATCGTCTGGCAAGGCAGATTCGAGCTGATGCTGATCGGCCCGCAAGAGGAGCGCTGGGACCACTGCTTCATCGCCGAATATCCGAGCGTTGGAGCCTTCGTCGAAATGATCCGCGATCCCGTCTACCGTGAAGCGGTGAAGCACCGTCAGGCCGCGGTGGAGGATTCGCGGCTGATCCGGCATGCGGTGCTGCCGGTGGGGAAGAATTTTGGGGAGGTGCCGAAGTAGACGCCGCACAAGTTCGTAGGGTGGGTTAGCCCGGCGGCGG
>NZ_JBFULT010000440.1:0-6439 GCF_054049755.1 Bradyrhizobium sp. P5_C11_2 | reverse complement strand
GCGTGGTGAACAGCTCGGAGAACTCCCAGCACATCGCCGATTGGTACACCTTCTCGCATGTGCTTCACGGCTTCCTGTTCTACGGCCTGACCTGGCTGCTGTTCACGCGCCTGCCGTTCCTGACCCTGTCTTTTCTAAGTTTGTCCTGGCCGGCCCGGCTGATCATCGCCATGCTGATCGAGGGCGCCTGGGAGATCGTCGAGAACTCGCCGTTCATCATCGAGCGCTACCGCGCCGGCACGATCTCGCTGGATTATTACGGCGACAGCATCGTCAATTCGATCTCGGACACGCTGTCCATGGTGCTGGGGTTTCTCGCCGCGCGCCTGCTGCCGGTCCCGGCGACCGTCGCCATCGGCCTCGCCTTCGAGATCATGATGGCGCTCCACATTCGCGACAATCTGACGCTGAACATCCTGATGCTGATCCATCCGATCGAGGCCGTGAAACTTTGGCAATCCGGTCCGCCGATCATCTGATCGCCAAAAAAGCGGCTTGTTACAGCCGGCCTCTGATCCTAGCTAAGGTCCCATGACAGACTTCTCTCCCCGCGAAATCGTTTCCGAACTCGACCGTTTCATCGTCGGCCAGGCCGATGCCAAGCGCGCGGTCTCGATCGCGCTGCGCAACCGCTGGCGCCGGCAGCAGCTCGAGGGCTCGCTGCGCGAGGAAGTGCTGCCGAAGAACATCCTGATGATCGGCCCGACCGGCGTCGGCAAGACGGAAATCGCGCGGCGGCTCGCCAAGCTCGCCAATGCGCCGTTCCTCAAGGTCGAGGCGACGAAGTTCACCGAGGTCGGCTATGTCGGCCGCGACGTCGAGCAGATCGTGCGCGATCTCGTCGAGGTCGCGATCGCCCAGGTGCGCGAGCGCAAGCGCAAGGACGTGCAGGCGCGCGCCCAGCTCGCCGCCGAGGAGCGCGTGCTCGATGCGCTTGTCGGCGCCAATTCAAGCGCGGCCACGCGGGAATCCTTCCGCAAGAAGCTGCGCGCGGGCGAAATGAACGAAAAGGRAATCGAGATCGAGACGCAGTCTTCCGGCAGCGGCTTTCCGATGTTCGAGATCCCGGGCATGCCGGGCGCACAGATGGGCGCGGTCTCGATCGGCGACATTTTCGGCAAGCTCGGCGGCCGCAGCAAGACGCGGCGGCTGACGGTGGAGAGCTCGCACGAGATCCTCGTCAACGAGGAATCCGACAAGCTGCTGGACACCGAGCAGCTGACCCAGGAGGCGATCAGCGCGGTCGAGAACAACGGCATCGTGTTCCTGGACGAGATCGACAAGATCTGCGCGCGCGACGGCCGCGTCGGCGGCGACGTCTCCCGCGAGGGCGTGCAGCGCGACCTGCTGCCGCTGATCGAGGGCACCACGGTCTCGACCAAGCACGGCGCGGTCAAGACCGACCACATCCTGTTCATCGCATCGGGCGCCTTCCATGTCGCCAAGCCGTCCGACCTGCTGCCGGAATTGCAGGGCCGCCTGCCGATCCGCGTCGAGTTGCAGGCGCTGACCCGCGACGACATGCGGCGCATCCTGACCGAGCCCGAGGCCTCGCTGATCAAGCAATATGTCGCGCTGCTGCTGACCGAGGGCGTCACGTTGGACATCACCGATGACGCCATCGACGCGCTGGCCGACGTCGCGGTCGCCGTCAATTCGACGGTCGAGAACATCGGCGCGCGGCGGCTGCAGACCGTGATGGAGCGGGTGCTCGACGAGATCTCCTTCAGCGCCCCCGATCGCAACGGCGAGACCATCCGGGTCGACGCCGACTACGTGCAGAAGCACGTCGGCGACCTCGCCAAGAACGCCGATCTGAGCCGGTTCATTTTGTAATTCGCCAGGCCCGCGCTATCAATTGGCCGTCGTCCCGGCGAAGGCCGGGACCCAAAACCACGAGTGGGTCTTGTTGGAAAAGATGGCGGCCCCAGCGTTGGATCAAAACGAACATTCGTGGCTATGGGTCCCGGCTTTCGCCAGGACGACGGCGGAGTTTTGTGCACGTCGAGTGCCACATGCTCGCTAACGTCCAGAAAAACCCCTGGCGGCTCCTGCTCGCGATCAATGCCGCGATCATCGCCGGCGTGTTCGTCCACAAGATCCAGCTGCCGCCTTACGTTCCCTACATCCACCTCATCGTCGATTATCATTTCGGCTTCATCAAGCGCGCGCTGATCGGGGCGGTGGTCGGGCTGTTCACGGCGAAGGTGCCGGTGTGGCTGGTGTTCGCGCTCGGCGGCGCGACGTGGCTGGTGACGCTTGGGCTGTACGCAAAACTGTTTCAGAAGACGTTCGGCTTCAGCGCGAAGACGCTGCCGCTGTTCGTCTTCATCGCGGGCTCGCCGTTCTTCCTGAAGAACTTCATGCACACGCTCGGCCATTTCGACATCTATGGCTGTGCGCTGGCGATCATCCTGCTGCTGATGCCGGCCGGCTCACTCCTGTTCGTGGCGACAGCCGGGCTGTTCTCGATCGTTCTGGTGCTGATCCATCACATCCATCTGCTGATGTATGTCCCCACGATCATCACCATCGTCGTGATCAGGCACTACCTGGCGCACGGCTGCAATCGTACCAATTTCGCGTTCGGCGTTGTCGCCTTGCTCACCGTCTCCGCCTTGTTCTTCGCAGCCCAGTTCCTGGGAACGATGCCGATTCCGGAGGCGGATTTCGTCCAATATCTGAAGACCCGGATGGCCGATCCGGCGCGGACCGACCTGCTGCAATTCAGCTACATCTGGTATCAGCCGCTGGCGAAGGAGATTTCGGACACCTGGGGACGCCTGCCGCACAACATCCTCGGCGTGCCCGTGTTCGCGCTGCTGATCTGGCTGCACACGCCGCTGTGGCGCTATTTTGCCGGCCTGATCGGCGCGCTCGCCGGCGACATGCACCGCCGTCTCGTGACCGCAGCGCTGGTCGGCGTCAGCCTCGCCTATCTCGTGATGTTCGCGATGGTGTTCGACTATTCGCGCTGGATCTCGAACTGGGCGGTCTGCATGTTCCTGATCCTGCATGCGGTGAAGATGCTGCCGGCCAAACAGCAAGCGCCGCTGATTCCGGCCGAGGATCGCAACACAAACATCTTCGGCCTGATCATCACGCTGATCCCGCGCGTCGGGATCGTGCGGCCGTTTTAGAATCTGGCCCGGCGAATGCGGACGTAAAGCGCGCCCTCGCCGCCATGGCCGATGCCGGCCTCCTCGAAGCCGACGACGAAGGTGCGGAATTCCGGCAGGCTCAGCCACTCCGGCACGTGGCGGCGCAGGACGCCGCTCTCGCCGCCGCTGCGGCCCTTGCCGGTGATGACGAGCACGAAGGTCAGGCCGTCATGATGGGCGCGTTGCAGGAAGCCAGCCAAGGCGCGGTGGGCCCGCATCTGGGTCATGCCGTGCAGATCGAGCCGGGCCTCGATCTCGCTGCGGCCGCGCGACAGTTTTGTGCGCTCGCGTTTGCCGAGCGGCGCCAAGGGTGGCACGGGCGGCTTTGCCGCGCGCGGTGCCGGCGCAGCAGCGACCGGCCTTGCCGGTGGCGGAGGCCTGGTGACTGGCGCCGCTGGCGAAGGCTCGGCGCGCGGCGCAGCTTGCGCCTTTGCCACGCGAAGCTTCTTCAACGGTTTGACGTGCTTTGCAACGAGGTCCCACAGCGCGCGCTCCTCCTCGCTCAGCGCACGGCGGCGCGGCGAGGGACGAGGCTCCAGCACGGGCGGACGGGACGATCGCTTCATTGCTGCCGATGGGGACGATTCTTGGCTGGCCGCCGCGGTTCCTGAACGGGCTCTATCACGGGACGCGGCACCGGCAATGGGACCGGATTGGCAACGGCGACTGTCTCACCTTTACCTTGTGCCACGGCTGCGGCTGGAGCCGCCGGCTTGGTCTGATCCTTGCCCGAATCCTTGGCAGGATCGGTTTGCGGAAACAGCTTTGCGATCTTCTCCGAGGGACGCGGGTCCGGCACCGGCAACTTCGCGCCGCGCAACGAGGGATCGAGGCCCTTCGGCACCAACATGACAAAGTGCATGGGGTGGCGCAGCCGCCCCGAGACCCGGCCGGCGTCCTGGCCGGCGCCGAAATAGAGATCGGCGCGCGCGGGTCCAATGATGGCCGAGCCGGTGTCCTGCGCGATCATCAGGCGATGGAACGCCGTCTTGGACCGTTCGGAATCGATCGGCAGCTCGCCCTCGATGAAGAACGGCGTGCCGTAAACATGCAGCGATTTGTCGACCGCGATCGAGCGGCCGGCCGTCAGCGGAATGCCCTGCGCGCCCACCGCCTCGTCCTTGTCGGACAGGTTGACCTCGCGGAAGAAGATGTAGGAGCGGTTCTGGCGCCGCAGCTCCTTGGCGCCGTCAGGGTTCTGCGCCATCCACTCCCTGATCTTCTGCATCGACATCTCCTCCTTCGGAATGATGCCGCGCTCGATCAGGATGCGCCCCACCGCCGTGTAGGGGTAGCCGTTATAGGCGTCGTAGTTGAGCCGGAGGGTGGTGCCGTCGTCGAACTTGATCCGTGCCGAGCCCTGGATCTGGGCGAACAGCAGATCGGTCGGGTCTTTCAGCCAGGCGATCTCCAGCCCGCGGCCGGCGATCTTGCCGTCCTCGATCTCGCCGCGATCGTAATAGGGCACGAGCTTGCGGCGGCCGATCTTGCGGTAGACCGGACCCTTGTTGGGCAGGCTGACCGAATCCTGCTTGTAGCCGCGCACGAACAGGTTCGAAGGGCGGCGATAGACCGGCACGTTGTAGACATCGGTCTGGGTGCGCGAGCCGTCCAGCACCGGCTCGTAATAGCCGGTCACGAACCCGTCGGGCTCGCCGAGCCGCGAGATCCGCAGCGGCGCGAAATTTTCCTCGAAGAAGGTTTTGGCCCTGGCGTCGTCGGTGAGCTCGAGCGATTTGACGACGCGGCAGGGCTCGCTCAGCGAGGCGCCCAAGGCCTTGGGTTCGACCGCGCCTGTCTGCGCATTGATCGAGCGGCAGCTGGCGCGAAACGTCTTGTAGGCGGCGAGATGATCGTCATCGCTCCAGCCCTTCACGTCCGCCCAGGCCAGCGGCAGATATTGCGCGCCGGGAATTTCGAACGGCAGGGGGAGCTGGKGATAGGGCAAGGCCCGCGGAGGCAGTGCGGCCACTTGTGGAAGATGGTGGTGGTGGCTGCGGTAGTGACGCCGCGCCGCTTCGGCGCCGAGCGAAAACGACGACAGCGCGACGACACCTGCGCAAAGCGCCGTCGCGCTGGTCTTGATGAATGCCTTAATTCGCGCTTCCGGTGCCAACCAGCTTCCAGTTCGGATCGCGAGAGGTGATGTCGCGGGCGAAAGTCCAGACGTCGGTAATGTCGGCGACCGTGTCGGCGCTGCCGTCGACGATGTTGCCGGCCTTGTCGCGGGTGGCCGAAATCATCTGCGACACGAAGCGCACGGTCAGCTGCGCGTTGCGATCGCGCAGCTCGGCGCCGGCGAGCTCGGCCTTGTCGATCGAGACGAACCGCGTCTCCGTCTTCTGCTCGTTCCTCTCGCGCTCCTTGATCGCGGCGTCGAAGCTTTCATAGACCTCCGACGACAACAGGTCGCGCAATGCGCGGCGGTCGCCATTGGCAAACGCCAGCACGATCATCTCGTAGGCGCCGCGGGCGCCGGACAGGAAGTGGCGGGGATCGAAGGTGGAGTCCTTCTCGACGATGGCGTCGAGGCCCTGCGCCAGCGGCGTGCCCGRCTCGGTCAGGCCCTTCCAGCGATCGGAAGGCGGCGTCGGCTCGGCCGTCGGCGCCAGCGGGGCCTGGTCGATCACCTTGCCCGGCATGGTCACGACATTCTTGTCCTGGGCGCCCTGGAGCGCATTGCGGGCGGTGCGGTCGAACGGCGGCCGCTCGCTCCCCGTGCGCTGCCCCAGCACGCTGCGCAGCCGCAAGAAAATGAAGACCGCGAGCGCTAGGAAGATGATGGTGTAGATGTCCACGTGGTATCCGCTTTCTGGTCTTCTCAGAGGTTCTGCCGGGGAAAATCGATCCGGCCAGTAGACCGTTCCATACCGGAACGGCAAGACTCCATCACCATTTTAGGACCGGCTCCGCAGACCGGCATCGGGTCCGTCGGATGTAGGCACGAAACCTTGCCCGGCCAATGGCGCCTTTTGGCACAGAGGGAAGTGTAGCGCGTTTTATGCTTAAGGGGAAACCCGATCCTGACCGGAAATCGCGCATCTTCAATCGTTTAAGGCCCAATTTCGTTGGGAAGGCGGGGTGAACGTCACAGTTGTGGGCGCGGCCCGGATTCCTCATCCGGGACCGTTCGTCCTTGTGGAATGAGGCGGCCCTATGTTAGCCAACCGCCGCGAAATTCAGCCCAAATCGGGTTAAGGAGAGACTTTCATGACCAACGGTAACGGCACCCCTCCCGAGGCGGCCCAGGCTCCCCAGCTCAACGTGCTGGCGCAATA
>NZ_JBFULT010000439.1:0-6441 GCF_054049755.1 Bradyrhizobium sp. P5_C11_2 | reverse complement strand
CCTGTGGAGTGTGAGTCATGAGACTGTCCTCGTTTCTCTGCGTCGCCGCCTGCATTGCGCTTTCGGGCGCCGCATCTGCCCGCGGCGGCATGGGATCGCACATGTCGATGGCAAGCGGCGGCGAGCTCGGGACCAGCGCCGCCACGCCCGGAACGAACTCGCTCGGCACCGCGCTGCCGGCGTCCGAAACTGGCGGTCACGCGATGACGGGACCGTTGCTCGGCACTTACCCGAGCATCGACAAGGACGACGCCAAGCTCGAGAAGATGCTGGAAGGGTCCATCTGTCGCGGCTGCTGAAATGCAAGTAGCGCGATAGGAGCGTTCGGTCTCCGGCGGTCCTCGCGTCCGGGGAAGCTGTGTTTTTCGAAAGGGTTGGTGCTAAGCTTGAGACGAACTCAGGTACCGCTTGGGGCAATCCCAATGATGGTTGAGCCAGGCCAGCGTCCGGTCTACGCGTGCGCGGAATGGGAAATCGATCTTGCCAGGCGAGAATTTCGCTCGATGGGAGAGTCCGTTCCCCTCGGCGGGCGAGCCTTTGAGATTCTTGCGGAATTGGCCCAGGCCGAGGGCCAGCTGGTCACCAAGGATGACCTGACGGAGCGAGTCTGGCGCGGCGTCTTTGTCGAGGAGAGTGCACTTCGGGTACATATTGCGGCGATCCGGAAGGCCTTTGGTCCGGATCGCGACATGCTGGCAACCACGGTCGGCCGCGGTTATCGCCTGTTGGGATCATGGCAAATCCGGCAGGTGGACGCTCCGCTACAATCTGCCGCACCCGCGTTGCTGCCGTCGACCAACATTCCCAGCGCATCATTCGATCTCATCGGCCGCACCACCGCGATCGCGCATTTGTGGAAGCTGCTGTCGGCCTATCGCGTCGTGAGCCTCGTCGGCCCTGGCGGGATCGGCAAGACAGCGCTTGCGCTCCAAGCCGCCAGAACGCCGCCGGCCGGCTTTGCGGCCGATCGATTGCTGGTCGAACTGGCCTCGTTGTCCGATCCCAAGCTCGTTTGCTCGGCCGTCGCCGGCATGCTCGGCATCAAACTCGAAGGGGAGGAGATCTCGCCGGAATCTGTCGCGCGTGCGATCGGCGCCAGGCAATTGTTGCTCATTTTCGACAATTGCGAGCATGTCGTTGATACCGCGGCCCAGCTGGCCGAGACGATCGTCAACCGCTGTCCGGGGACGACCATCATAGCGACAAGCCGCGAAGCGCTGCGCATTGATGGTGAACACGTCTATCGCGTTCTTCCCCTGGTCGTGCCGCCCGACGCCCGGCTCGAGCCCGACATCGCATCGGCGTATACGGCCATGGAATTGTTTACGACCAGGGCGAAGGCGCTGGGCTCCAACTTCGCGCCTGACGCGGAAAACCTCGACGCGGTCGCCGCCATCTGCCGGCGGCTGGATGGCATTCCACTCGCGATCGAGTTCGCGGCGGCGCGCGCGGTGATGCTCAGTCCGCCGAAGATTGCGGCACTTCTCGACGACAGATTCAAGTTTCTGACGACCGGCCGGCGTACGGCGTTGCCCAGGCAACAGACGCTTCGTGCCACGCTCGACTGGAGCTACGACCTGCTGCCGGAGGCCGAGGCCCGGCTTCTGCGGCAGCTCGGCATCTTTGCCGGAGAGTTTCTGCTCGATGCAGTGACCGCCGTCGCCGGCGAGGGCGCGAGCGATGTCACCGGCCAGCTTGCCAATCTGGTGGCCAAGTCGCTCGTCCTTGCGGACATACGCGGCGACCGCCCCCACTATCGCCTGCAGGATACCACGCGCGCTTATGCGCTGGAAAAGCTGCAGGCCAGCGGCGAACTTCCCGACGCGGCCAGACGCCAGGCGAGGTACTATTGCGGGTTCTTTGCCCGTGCCGAGGCCGATAGCGAAATGAAGCCGCAGACGGAGTGGCTTGCCGTCTACGGCCGCCACATCGACAATGTGCGAACCTGCCTCGATTGGGCCTTCTCGCCGCGCGGAGACGCGCAGATAGGAGTGGCGTTGACCGCTGCGGCAGTGCCGCTATGGGTGCAATTGTCACTCCTCGCAGAATGCCGCGAGCGGACTGAACTTGCATTGGCAAGCCTTGACGACACCGCCGCAGGCGCGTTGCGGCTCCGCATGCAATTGTCGGCCGCCCGAGGCTGGTCGCTGATGTACGGCGTCGGACGCGCTCGCGAGGCCGGTCCCGCCTGGACCGCGACCCTGCAGCTTGCCGAGCAGCTCGGTGACAACGACTATTTGCTGCGTGCGCTCTGGGGGCTGTGCATTGATCAGTTCAACAATGGCGAGTTCCGCAGGGCGCTCGAATTCGCGCACCGCTTCGCGGAAGTCGTGGCCGATTCCAGCAATTCCGTCGACCGGATGATGGCCGACCGGCTCCTCGCCACCACGCTGCATTTTCTCGGTGACCAGCGGCTGGCGCATCATCACATTGGGCGGACCCTGTCTCGTCTTTCGGATCTGACGGCGAAGCCGCAGGTCATCCGTTTCCGGTTCGACCTGCGGGCCTCGGCGCGCTACTTCCAGGCGCGCATCCTGTGGCTGCTCGGGTTGGGCGATCAGGCATTGAGCGTCGTCGAGCGCAACGTCGAGGAGGGCCGTGCGAGCGGCCACGCCCTGACATTCTGCAGCGTACTGGGCCAGGGCGCTTGCCCGATCGCTCTGCTGGCCGGTGATCTCGAGGCGGCGGAACGCTATTGCACGATGCTGATCGAGCACACGGAACGTCATCCGATCCGCCTGTGGAACGTGTGGGCGCGCGCCTTCAGAGGCGTCGTGATGGCGCGAAGCGGCGACGTTGCCGTCGGGTTGCCGCTGCTGCGCAAGGCGCTCGAACTGGCGGGCGAGGCGCGTTTCCTGCCGCGTTTCCTGCTTCCGCTCGRCGAGTTGGCGGTATGCCTCGGAGAGGCTGGCGAGGTGTCGCTGGGGCTTGCGACCGTCGACGAGGCGCTTGCGCGATGCGAGGCGAGGGACGAGCGGTGGTACGAGGCCGAACTCTGGCGCATCAAAGGCGAATTGCTGCTGCATCCCGGCGAACACCGCTCCGCCATCGCCGCCGAGCAGGCCTTTGCCAGGGCGTCCGAGGTGGCGCGTGGCCAGGGGGCGCTGTTCTGGGAGTTGAGGACGGCGATCAGTCTGGCGCGATTGAGGACGAGTCAGAGCCGTCCCGCCGATGCGCGCCATGTTCTCAATTCCGTGTACGGAAAGTTCACCGAAGGTTTTGAGACCGCCGATCTGAGGCGCGCCAGAGCCATGATGGCGCAGCTTTCGACCTCGTAGAGTCGCGCTGCGGTGTCGCAGCCGATGCCCCGGGGGCGCATCCGATCCATGCAATCGGATGCCGTTGCGGCCTCGGCGAGCGCCGCATCCCCCGTGCTCCGGAACGTTCCGGAAAACTGCTCGTCGAGCCCCTTCGCCGCAGAAAACAGGCACGAATGGCTTCGGCGCCTCGTTGCCGGCCCAGGATGCCATGGCGCCTCGAACTTATCTTTCCACTCCGCGCCCTTCTATCGGGAGTGCACGGCATGTCGAGAATATCGGCGGCGCGATCGGCTTCGACACGGAGCCCGACATCGGATCCAACCCGGACAAATCGGTCGCGCCTGCCACGGAGCCGTCAACTCGCGGCGAGCGAGCTCGAAGGCGGCGCCCCCAATTTGGCGAGCAGCTCCCTGGCCGCCGTCAGGCGGGGCGTATTGAATCCCTCGGTGAACCGACCATAGATTGACGCAAGCATGTCCTGTGCTTCTCTGCGGCGGCCCTGCCGCTGCCATAGCGTTGCAAGACCGATCGCCGCATGCAGCTGATATCCGAGCGCCCCCTGACGTCGGGCCAGCTCAAGCGACTGCACGAAGCTCTGCTCCGCTTGCGAAAGATCCGGATTGCTCTTGCGCATCAGCACTTCCGCGCGCGCCCGCAACATGTCGGGCATGTTCATCATGAGGTTGCAATGCCGGGCCTGGGCAATCCCCAGCTCAATGGTGTCCAGGGCTTCATCGCCGCGATCCATCGCCGCCAGGGCTTCGGCGAGCGGCATGCGAAACCCTGGCACCGTACCGAAACGCTGGCTCTGCAGCTTCTCGATCGCGCCTTTCAGCATAACGAGCCCGATATCGGTCTCGCTCCGGGCCAGCAGCGTAATCCCCTTCATGGCCTCGCCGACCATCTGGAGGATGGCGAGGTTGTGCCTTCGAGCCTCCACGACGAACCTGTCAACATGCTCTTCGCAATCCTCCAGCTCGCCATTCCAGAAGAAGACGCCGAATGCCCATGGCAGCGCTCTGCAGAACATGATCGGGTGGTTCACTGCGATGACATCCGAGATGGCCCGGCGCACCATTTGCTTGGCCTGATCGGGATGTCCCTGAAGCCAGAGGACGCGAGCAAGGGTGATCTGAGCGCGCTTGGGATATTCGAGGGTGAGGCCGCCATGGACGTCCCGCTCCAGGCCCGGATGCTGCAATGCCGCTTCGATATAGGAGCGAGAGGCAACAAACCTGCCGAGATACTGGCAGGAGATGCTGAGCATTACGCGCATGCGCGCCACCGCAACGGAATCGTTGCTGGCGAGGGCAATGGCTTCGCCGCGCTTGGCGGTGCCCAGTGCGTCGTCATACTTGCCGACGAACAATTGCAGGAGATGCAACTGGTCAATCAAACGGATCTGCCCGGGGACGTCGCCGATCTTTTCCGCTAGTTCGAGCGCCCGGTTGAGGTGATTGGCGCCCAGTTCGTCCAGCTGTCCCGTGAGCATCCGGGCAGCCCCTAGGGCGGCGTGGAGTGCGAGACCGTGCTTGATGCTTTCATTCGTGTCATCGCGTGCTTCGATCGCGCGGGTGACCCAGAGCTCGCATTCCGCCAGGAGCGACAGCTTGAAGAACAACGGTATTGATGCTGCAGCGAGCGCCACGCCGGTTCTGCGGTCCCCCTGATCCGAGAAGCACCACGTCAGTGCGGCGCGCACGTTGCCGAATTCCTCGGCGGCCGCCGAAAAGTCTCGCCCCGATTCGTCAGCCATCTTTTCAAGGAGACCGAGAAAGTAGCAGGCGTGGCGTCGCGCTGTCGCGCCGGCATCCGCGCTGGCGGCAAGTTTCTCCTGCGCATAGGCCCGGGTCGCGTCCGCAAGCCGGTAGCGGGTCGGTTGCGAGCCGGCGTTCAGCGCAAGCATCGACTTGGCGACGAGGCTGTCGATGATCGCCAGGATCGTGTCGTCGTCCTCCCCGGCCGCGGCAATCGACCGGGCGGCGTCCAGGGTCATGCTGCCGACGAACACCGACAGCCGGCCGAGAATCACGCGTTCCGGCTCGGATAGAAGATTGTAGCTCCATTCGATGGTCGCACGCAGCGTCCGGTGTCGGGGCAGTGCGGTGCGTCGTCCCTCCCACAGCAAATTGAGGTGCTGGTCGAGGAGTTGGATCATCGCTCTCGCGCCGTAGGCGCCCACACGGCCGGCGGTGAGCTCGATTGCAAGCGGGATGCCGTCGAGCCGACGGCAGAGATTGCCGACGTCCGAGGCGTTCGTATCCGTCAGCGCGAACTCGCCGCCTCCTGCGGCCGCACGCTCCACGAAGAGTTTCACGGAGGGATAGGCGAGCGCGCTCGCGGCGGTCAGAACGGCCTTGTCCGGCGGGCTCGGCAGCGGCGGGAGACGGTATGTGTACTCGCCTTCGACGCGCAGCAACTCCCGGCTCGTGGCCACGATGTGCAGCTCCGGTGCTGCCTGGTAGAGCCGTTCGGCCAGCGCCGCGGCGGCTTCGATGACATGTTCGCAGCAGTCCAGAATGAGCAGCATGCGCCGGTCGCGCAGGAATGCCGCAAGACTGTTGGTARGATCATTCGATCGGGTCCGGCGCCCAAGTGAAGATGCGACGATCGCTGGCACCAGAGCGGCGTTGTCGGTCTCGCCGAGACCGACAAAATGGACTTGACCGGCGAATTCCGCGAGCAGGGCATGGCCGGCGGAAACGACGACCGTGGTCTTGCCGATGCCGCCGGGACCGACGACCGTGACGAAGCGTTGGACTCTCAGTCTTTCCGATATGTCCTGGATGGCTTGCTCGCGTCCCACCATCTGCCGGGGAGGCGCCGGCAGGTTGTGGACGTAAGCCGGTTCGGGCGGCTCAGATCGCTGCTGTTCCGGGCCGGAGATCGAACCGACGAAGCAGTAGCCCTGTCCGGAGACCGTGCTCAGATATTTGGCTCCGTCATTGCCGTCCCCGAGCGCCTTGCGCAGTGCTGCGATATGAACCCGCAGGCTGTTCTCGTCGACGCTGGAGTCCGGCCATGCCCTGGCCATCAGATCGCTCTTGCTGACGACGCTGCCGGCCTGCCGGATCAGGGTCAGCAGGATGTCAAATGCGCGAGCCGAGAGCTGGACCGGGCTGCCATCCCGTTCAATCCGCCTCTGCAAGGCGTCCATGCGAAATGGCCCAAAGACGAAGAC
>NZ_JBFULT010000438.1:0-6453 GCF_054049755.1 Bradyrhizobium sp. P5_C11_2 | reverse complement strand
CGTACCATTGCTGAATGGTGTGGCCGCGCAAGGTCTTCATCATCGCTTCCCAGCGCATCTTGCGCTCGGTGAGCGGCATCGCAGCCGCGATCGCGATCGCACGCGCCATGCCGTCGATGTCGTGCGGATTGACCAGCAGCGCACTCTCGAGCTCGTTGGCGGCACCGGCGAATTTCGACAGCACCAGCACGCCGGGATCGGCCGGGTTTTGGGCTGCGACATATTCCTTGGCAACGAGGTTCATGCCGTCATGCAGCGGCGTCACCACACCGACCTGCGCGGTGCGATAGAGGCCCGCGAGCACGGCCTGGCTAAAACCCTTGTTGAGATAGCGGATCGGCGTCCAGTCGACCTCGCCATGACGACCATTGACGTCGGTGACGAGGCGCGCGACGTCGTTCTGGAGATTGCCATAGGCCTCGATGGCGCCGCGCGAGGGGTTCGCGATCTGGAGCAGCGAGATGCCGCGCAAGAACTGCGGCTGCTCGGTCCAGAGCCGGTCGAACGCGCTGATGCGGTTGACGAGACCTTTGGAATAGTCGAGCCGSTCGACACCGATCGCGAGCCGCTCGCCGTTGAGGCTGCGGCGCAGCCGCGACACGTCGGGATGCGAGACCGATTTCGCGGCGTATGCTGCGAATTTCTCTGCATCGATGCCGATCGGAAACACTTCGCAGCGGGTGCGGCCGTGCTGCGAGACCACGACGCCGTCCTCGACGGGGAGGCCGAGCTCGCCGCCAGCATAGCTGAGGAAATTCTGGCAATCCGAGTCGGTCTGGAAGCCCAGGAGATCGTAGGCCAGCATCGCCGTGATCAGCTCGCGATGATTGGGCACACCCTGCATCACCGCAACCACCGGCCACGGCGTGTGCAGGAAGAAACCGATCGGGTCGTCGACGCCGAGATCGCGCAGCTCCGCGCCGAGCGCGAGGAAATGATAATCCTGCACCCAGAACGCGGTTCGGGGCTTGCGGAAGCGCATCAAGGCGCGCGCCATGAAGGCGTTGACCTCGCGATAGCTGACATAGTCGTCACGCGAGACGCGGATCAGATCGCTGCGCGAATGCAGCGCGGGCCAGAGCGCCGAATTGGCAAAACCTTCGTAATAGCCGCCGTAATGCGCTGCCGGCAGATCGAGCGTGGCAATAGCGCCGGTTCCGAGCGCCTCGATCTCGGCAAACGGTTCCTTATTGTGGCCATCCCACACGCGGCCCGAAGAGCCCACCCAAATCGCGCCCGAATACTCCACCACCGGAAGCAAGGCCGCAGCAAGGCCGCCCGTCATCGGTTCGTTGGGTTTGCCACGAGCAACGCGATTTGAAACGACGACTAAGTTCACAGGTCGTCCCCTCCTGTTCATTCCACCCTGTTTAACTGATGTTCATCAATATGGTTCCTGATCATCGTTTCAACGAATTGAAACCAAAATCAGGCGCGCGCGTTGAGGCTGGTTTCCCTCGCGGAACCCGGCTTTTCGCTGCAAAAGACCCAAAAGACGGAGTTTCGGTGGTGTCGCGCAGCATCCACCGCTCCACACCATGGAACTACGCGGACGACATTATGTCTGGGGCGAGGCGCCGGCCTTGCTTTCACCGCGTATCGTCGAGCAGACGCGCAAGAAAGGCGCGCACATCGCTCGGCGCATCGAAGTGGCCGTCAACGCCGAGGGCGCGGCGGCCGACCGAGAAGGCGAGCCCGTTCATGTCGGGCATGATCGCAAACACCGTTTCGTCGGTGACGTCGTCGCCGATGAAGATCGGCCGGCGTCCCTTGAAAGGCTCGTGCTTCATCAGTTCGCGCACACCGCTCGCCTTGGTGAAGCCGGAATGCTTGATCTCGCAGACGAACTTGCCGGGAAGCACCTCGATCGGCGCATTGGGCAGATCGGCACGGATCAGAGACACGGCCTCGAAGATCGCCCTCTCCGCATGCGGGGCCAGGCGATAATGCAGCGCCAGCGAATAGCCCTTGTCCTCGAGCAGAATGCCGGGGCTGAGCTTCGCGATCGCGGCGAGCCGTCGCTTCAATTCCTTGTCCATCGGCGGGGCGTGCGCGGCCACGGCTTCACTATCCGCCGACAAGCGCATTTCCGCACCGTGACCACCTACCGCACGAAAGACATCGGGTGCGAAGATCAGGTCGATATCGTTGAGCGAGCGGCCGCTGACCAGCGCCAGCGCGCCGGCGGTGCGCTCGGTCAGCCCGTTGAGCGTCTCCGACAGGCCCGGCGGCACCCAGACCTCGCGCGGCGTCGGCATCAGCTCGAGCAGCGTACCGTCGATGTCGAGCAGGATCGCGGTCTCGTCGAGATGCGGCACGAGCGCGTGCGGCACCGGCACCGTTTCCGGCTTGTCATTGTCGTTGCGCGTGGTCAGTTCGTCGTCCAAAGGCATTTCCGCAAGTTCCGACTTCATATCCTACTCCATAAGGGCGAGCGGCCGCGCGATTTGTTCGAGCGATTTGCGCTCCGCCGGGACGGCATAGCGCCACGCCACGATCGCGGCCGCGATCATCAGCACGGCCCCCAGCAAATAACCGGCGAACACGCTGTTGCGCGATCCCGTGTCGATCAGCGCCCCGAACAGCGCGGGCCCGATCACACCGCCGATGCCGGTGCCGACCGCGTAGAACACCGCGATCGCCAATGCGCGGACTTCGAGGGGGAACGTCTCGCTGACGGTGAGATAGGCTGCGCTCGCAGCCGGCGATGCAAAGAAGAAGATCACCATCCAGGCGATGGTCTGCCCTTGCGCGCTCAGCGCGCCGATCGAGAACAGATAACCGGACAGCGCCAGCAGCAGGCCGGAAACGCCGTAGGTGAACATGATCATGGCGCGGCGGCCGAGCGTGTCAAACAGGCGGCCGAGCAGCAGCGGGCCGAGGAAATTGCCGGCGGCGAACGGCAACAGATACCAGCCGACATGATCGGCGCTGATGCCGTAGAAATCGGTCAGCACCAGCGCGAAGGTGAAGAAGATCGCGTTGTAGAAGAAGGCCTGCGCGATCATCAGCACCAGGCCGACGACCGACCGCTGGCGATAGGTGAAGAACAGCGTGTGCACGACCTCGGTGATCGGGGTGTGAGTGCGCATCTTGAGACGGATCTTCGCAAAACCTGCATCACGACCATCCTGCCGATGTCCGACCACCGATCGCTCGATCTCATCGACGATTTCATGCGCCTGTTCCGGGCGGCCGTGGATCATCAGCCAGCGCGGGCTCTCCGGAATCCACATCCGCATCAGCAACACGACGAGGCCGATGGCCGCGCCGATGAGATAGGCGAGGCGCCAGCCGAGATCCGGCCCCAGCAATGCGGGGTCGAGCAGCACGATGGCGGCCACGGCGCCCATCGCCGCGCCGATCCAGAAGCTTCCGTTGATGACGAGATCGGTCCAGCCGCGATAGCGCGCCGGCACCAGTTCCTGGATGGTCGAATTGATCGCGGTGTATTCGCCGCCGATGCCGGCGCCGGTGAGAAAACGGAACAATGCGTAGCTCGCGATATCCCAGGACAGCGCGGTCGCGGCCGTCGCAGACAAATAGAGCGCGAGCGTGATGAAGAACAGTTTTTTCCGGCCGATGCGGTCGGTGAGCCAGCCGAAGCCGAGCGCACCGAGCACCGCGCCGGCGAGATAGGCCGAGTTGGCGATGCCGAGGTCGAGATTGGAGAACTGCAGCGACGGGCTCTGCTTCAGCGCGCCGGACAGCGCGCCGGCCAGCGTCACCTCGAGCCCATCGAGGATCCAGGTGATACCGAGCGCGAGCACGACACGGGTGTGAAAGCCGCTCCACGGCAGCGCATCGAGCCGCGACGGAATGCTGGTCTCGACGATACGATCGGTCGCGGCTGCCGCCGAGACCGCAGGACCAAAATTCAGCGCTGGGCTTTGCTGCAATTCCATCGCGTTGTTGCATCTCGCCAATACGTGCGGCCCCGGTTCACATGATGTGGACGGGGGCGATCCGATCATGGGGGTGCGGCATTCCGCCTGCCACCTGCGACAACGTCCGCGACAACGGCAGGTTCCCACAGGAACACCGGCCAAGACCGTCCGTTTCCGACGCAGCCGCAACGAGTTGACGCATGGCTCAAGTCAGAAAGACGACACATTCGCGAAACAGCGGCGCGCGATTGGAGCGGGCGAAGGTGGAGTTGAAGCGGAGGTTTGGGAGAGAGGGAGACTCGGACGGCGATCTTGACTCCGCCGTCGTCCCGGCGAAGGCCGGGACCCATACTGCGTGATCTATCAGTTGCGGAAGGTATGCGTACCGAAMAACAACTCTTCGCCAAACCACATCTTGTGGTTATGGGTCCCGGCCTCCGCCGGGACGACACGGGAGAGTGTGGCGACGTCAACCTATTCACGTCGTCCTGGACAAGCGAGCGGAGCGAGCGATGGTCCAGGACCCATTACCACAGGGAGTAGTCGGGCGACGATTCGAAGTTACCCGTTCGCGCCACGACTCCTCCCTGGGGTTATGGGTCCCGGCCTCCGCCCTAGGGCATGCACACATCTCTAAGGCTCCATCCGGCTGCGAGGCCATGGAAGTATTGGAGACCATTGCTGAAGGTGATGGGACCTGGCGGCCTGGAAGATGGATAGCCATCCCAACCGCCGAGGCGGCCGATGATCCAGGCGGCCCAGGCCAGGCTGTCAGGCGGATGCGGGTTCTTCAGCCGCTTACTTTTGGCTTCGTACTGCTGGTTCAGGGCCGTCAGCGTAGCCATCTCGCTGGTGTTGAAGGCGATATGGATGGACTGCTGTCTGCCGTCACGCGCTTGCAGGAGCTGGATGGTGATCACAGCCGCCTTGGCAGCGATGGCAACCAGTTTCAGAAGCCGGTCAGCGGTCCCAATTTGGCTGTCTTCAAGCTTGAGCCCTTGTGTCTTGAGGACACGGAAGAACTGCTCGATGATCCAGCGCTGCTTGTACCATTCGACGATACGCCAGGCGTCGTCTGCACCGGCGACCCCGTGAGAGGTGAGAAGACACCAGCGCAGCGGTTCGACGTCGGAGCCGGCGTTGATCTCGCGGACGTCAACGACGGCCAGATGTAAGCTTTCCGGCAAATGGCGCAGGAACTTGCTTTGCGGCCGAGCCAGTTCGATTGCACCAAAGCGAAGTTCGAGGTTGGCCTGACGTGCCGGCCGCTGCGCTCTCGGAGGCAATTGGACCGTACGACGCTCCATCGCCACCATAGCCTCGATGGCCGCATACAAGCCCGCCATGTCGGCCAGCTTGCGATCATGCATGCTGCGGGCGATCACGTGATAGCCCTGCTCGGCCGCGCTGGCATAAAGGGCAAAGATGTCACTCTCGCGGTCACCAAGCAGGGTCACCCTTGCGGCTTTCGCAAGCAGCGGCTTGGCCGCAAGGGCGGTGGCAGTCCAGCGCTGCGATTCCTTGTCCGACAGCTCGCGGCTGTCATGCGAGACGGTCCGACGGCCCTCACGCGTCCACACTTCGCCGCTCAAAAGTCCCAGGCAGGTGCCATTGTCTGCATCTACCGCCAGCAACGGGTGCAGCAGCACGCCGTGGTTATTGCCCTTGCCGATCTCCCCAAGCCCGCGACGGCGTTGCGGTGTGGTGTTGAAGTGGGTCTCACTGGTGTCCTGGATCGCCAAAACGTGGCGGCCCGCGACGGCTGCAACCGTGCTTCCACTCCAGCTTTCGATGATCCGCTCCGCTGTCACCTTGGCATGACCGAGAAAGCGGTTGAACCGCACCTCCAGGCTACGGTCGCCTCTGGAAAGCTGCCGGAGGCAGACATTCTTGCCAGCAACCATGCGTCCGACAAGCGCCGCCCCCCTTTATCGAGACGACGATCCCCGAACCGGCCTAGCGTCCAGTCAATTCGTGACAACATGGCGGCACCTCTATCCGATCAGAAGTGCCGCAATAGAGATCACACGGATTCCCGATTCTGGAACTCCTTACCCGCGACCCGAGTCAATCCGCCGCACCAGATGTGTGCATGCCCTAGGGCCTCCGCCGGGACGACACGGGAGAGTGTGGCGACGTCAACCTATCCACGTCGTCCTGGACAAGCGAGCGGAGCGAGCGACGGTCCAGGACCCATTACCACAGGGAGTAGTTTGGCGAAGATTCGGAGTTACCAGTTCGCGCCACGACTCCTCCCTGGGGTAATGGGTCCTGGCTTTCGCCAGGACGACAAGGGAGAGTGGTGCGGCGGCTGAGCCTTACGCTGCCCTGATATTCGCCATGAAGCGGTCGAGCTCGGCGCGCAGGCGGGTGCTCTCGGACGACAGCGTCTTGGCCGAGTTCAGCACCTCTTCCGAGGCCGAGCCGGTCTCGGCGGCGCCGCGGTTGACCTGGCCGATGTCGGTGGCGGCGGTCTGAGTGCCCTGCGCGACGGTCTGGACGCTGCGGGCGATCTCCTGGGTGGCGGCACCCTGCTGCTCCACCGCGCTCGCGATGGAGGTCGAGA
>NZ_JBFULT010000437.1:0-6456 GCF_054049755.1 Bradyrhizobium sp. P5_C11_2 | reverse complement strand
CAAACTACTCCCTGTGGTTATGGGTCCCGGCCTTCGCCGGGACGACAATGGAGTTTGTGCGCGAGCTCCGGCGAGATATATCAACGCACGGCAAGCAAGCGTTGGAATAAATGATGACCGATAGCGACGTCGCAATCTCCATGTTCGAGCGGATCGGCGGCAGCGCCACGATCGACCTTCTGGTCGAGCGCTTCTATGAACGGATGGATACGCTGCCGGAGGCGCAAATCATCCGCGCCATGCATGCAGCCGATCTCGGCCTGATCAGGGACGTGCTGAAGCGCTATCTCACCGAATGGACCGGCGGGCCACGACTCTATTCCGTCGAGAAGGGCCACCCGCGGTTGCGCCAGCGTCACATCGGTTTTGCGATCGGCGACGCCGAACGCGATGCGTGGCTCGCCTGCATGCGCGGCGCGCTGGAGGAGACGGTCGCGGACGCTGCCGCGCGGCAGGACCTCGACAAGGCGCTGTCCGGTCTCGCCGACTGGATGCGCAACCGTTAGCCACCCACAGGCGAGGCGCGACGCGCCACGCACTTGGAGGGGCACCGCTGCGGCGCTATGCTGCGCGCGATGGACGCTGCCGCAAATCCCGATGTCATCCGTCGGCCCGCCTCGCCGCGCCTTGCGCGGCTGGTCGCCAGCATCTCGTTCTATCGCGAGCACGGCGTCGGGTTGGCCGGCTTCCGGCACGCGGCGCCGCTTGCGCTGCCTCTTCTCGTGAATTTGGGGACACCCTTCCGCATTGCACTTGGGCGCGAACCGGATGTTGCCGACGCCCAGCCGAGTTTCGCGGCAGGCCTCTTTCCCGGACCGGTCCGCATCGAATCCGATGGCCGCGCCGAATGCGTTCAGGTCGATTTCACCCCGCTTGGAGCGTATCGCTTCTTCGGCGGAGCGGTGCCGGATCTGACCGCGCGCATCGTCGGCCTGGACGACATTCTGGGACGGGATGGCGAGAACCTCCGCGCCAGGGTTGCCGAGGCGGTCGGATGGCAGCGACGATTTGAGATCGTGGAAGACTTCGTGCTTCGTCGCGCCGTGCATGAGCCCTCGCCGGCGATCGCCTTCGCCCTCGATACGCTCTGGCGACGGGCAGGCGCGGTCCAGATCACCCAGCTTGCCTCCGACATTGGCTGGAGCCGCAAGCATCTCACGCGCCGCTTCCACAACGAGATCGGCGTGCCGCCGAAGACAATGGCCCAGATGCTGCGCTTTCATCGGGCCTGCTCACTGGCCCGCACGGACGGGACAGGCGGCTGGGCAACCGTCGCGGCAGACGCCGGCTATGCCGACCAGGCGCATCTGGCCCGCGACTTCCGGATATTGAGCGGCGAGACGCCGACCGGATGGGCCGCGCGGCTCGATCTTGCGGATCCACGTCTGATGCGGGACGGCGGCGGGTAGCGTCTGGTCCCATTTGTTCAAGCCCGGCTGGCGCGATCCGAACTAGGGTCGGCGTCGCAGTAGACCTGGATAATGTCCTGGAGAATTTCATGAACCAGCAGAATGGCTATGAAGCGCCGCGCCTGTACCACACCATGCGCTGCAAGGACGCGGAGGCGATGATCGTCTGGCTGAAAAACGTTCTCGGTTTCGCCGAACGCGTGGTCTATCGCAGAGAGGGCACGGTCGTTCACGCCGAATTGGCATTTGGATCGTCGATCCTCATGCTCGGTGCGCATCGCGATGATGCCTACGCAAAGCGGGTCGGCGAGATCGGCGGCCACCGCACGGATGCCATTTATCTGGCTGTCGATGATCCCGACGCACTCTATGAGAAGGTGAAGGCGTCCGGCGCGACGATCGAAATGGAACCCTACAACACCGATTATGGCAGCCGCGATTTCGCGGCGCGCGATCCCGAGGGCGGCCTCTGGAGCTTTGGAACCTATTGGCCCAAGGTCGGCGAAGAGTCGCTGCCGGGATAGGCCGGACGGTCGCCTCCAATGCCGCTCGGCGGGCGCAGGCAAGCTCAATTGAGCCCGCAAGGGCGATGCGGCTGCGAACCCGTCCTGCTCTTCAGACCGACCAGTAATTCGGGTGCGGATAGGACCTCGAGCGGTCGCCCCAATCGAACTCGTCGCCGTCGAACTCGCAGGGGCCGCTGCTGAGTTCGTCCAGCGTCAGCTCGACCTGGAACGCCTGACGTGTTCGATCGTATTTCAGCGCGCTCCACTGCACCGGGTAATGGTGACGTGTGCCGAGCAGCCCGCCGGTCTTGATGACGGCGTAAGCGACCATTCCGCTCACCTTGTCGAGCATCAGCCGCTCGATCGTGCCGAGCTTGGCGCCGTCGCGCCCGTAGACGGCGGCGTGCTCCACGCGATCACTGGGAACCATGGTGTGGTGCATGGCATCCTCCCTCGTCTTGGGTGGAGCGCATTATAGTCTCGTAGCCCGGATGAGCGAAGCGACATCCGGGGTCTGCGACACTTTCCCGGGTATCGCTGCGCTCACCCGGGCTACGGGCTACAGCAACTGCGAGCGCACCGAGGCCGCGCCTTCGCGCAGCAGTGGCAGAAAACGGCCGATCAGTTCCTGCTCCGGCACGCGGTCGACATGGGCGCCCATGTTGATGGCGGCGACGATCACGTCGTCGTAGCGGCGCACCGGAACCGAGATCGAGCGGAAATGCGGCTCGGCCTCGCGGTCGACCAGCGAATAGCCTTGGGCACGATCGGCCGTGATGCTGGCCAGCAGCGCCTTGGGATCCGTCACCGTCTGCGGCGTCAGCGCCTCGCGCGTCATTGTCTTCAGGCGTGCGGCGAGCTCTGCATCGTCGAGCTGACCGAGCATGGCGCGGCCGACCGAGGTGCAGAACGCGGGCAAGCGGTAGCCGATCTCGAGTCCGCCCGAAAACATCCGCGCCGGGCTGCTGCGCGCGACGAACACGACCTCGTCGCGGTCGAGCACCGCCAGCGAGGAGATTTCCTGCGCCGCGGTGGCGATACGATCGAGCACGGGCTGAAGCACGGTGACGAGTTGATTGGACCGCAGGTAGGAGGCCGCCAACTTCAGCACGTGCGGCGTCAGGGAAAACAGCTTTCCGTCGCCGGAAACGAAGCCGCCATGCTGGAGCGTGAACAGCATGCGTCGCGTCGTGGCGCGCGGCAACGCTGCTGCGCGGGCGAGATCGCTCAGCGTCATCGGGCCGGTGGTCGCGCCAAAACATTGCAGCAGACGCAGGCCGCGATCGAGGCTTTCGACGAAATCCGTCGCGCGCGCGTCGCTCTCGCTCCGCTTCAGCTTGGGCATGGCGCCGGGACTTTCCTGCAAAATATTGCTTGCTGCCGGATCAAGGCATGTCATAATTCGCCCATTCGTTCAATAGGCGAACACAATTCGTTAGGCAGGCACGCTCGCGATCTCCCTCGCCCCGCTTGCGGGGAGAGGGTGGGGTGAGGGGGAGTCTCCGCAGGGACGGTGACAGCTGGACTCGCGGAGAGCCCCCCTCACCCGGATTGCATCTTCGATGCAATCCGGCCTCTCCCCGCACGCGGGGAGAGGCGAGGAAGAGCGCACCGGCTCGACTTGCATGTTCGAGCAAGAAGGGACGCGACCGCCATGATGAGCCAGGAGCAGAACGACCTGATCACCCGCACCGGGGCGAAGGACCCCTGCGGCAAGCTGATGCGGAGCTACTGGCAGCCGGCGGCGCTGGTCGACGAGCTGGAAGGTGCGCGGCCGATCCGCCCCGTGCGACTGCTCGGCGAAAGTCTCGTGCTGTTCCGCGACGAGCGAGGGCGCTACGGCCTGATCGATCGCCACTGCGCGCACCGCGGCGCCGACCTCGCCTTCGGGCGGCTCGAACATGGCGGCCTGCGCTGCGCCTTCCATGGCTGGCTGTTCGACGCCACCGGCCAGTGCATCGAGACCCCGGCCGAGCCGAAGGATTCAAAGCTCTGCCAGAACATCCGCCAGCGCTCCTATCCGGTGGTGGAGAAGAGCGGCATCCTCTGGGCCTGGCTCGGCGAGGGTGAGCCGCCGGCCTTTCCCGAGCTCGACTGCTTCGTCGCGCCCGGCACGCACACTTTCGCATTCAAGGGCCACATGGCCTGCAACTGGCTCCAGGCGCTCGAGGTCGGCATCGACCCCGCGCACGCCTCCTACCTGCACCGCTTCTTCGAGGACGAGGACACCTCCACCGCCTACGGCAAGCAGTTCCGCGGCGCCTCCGCCGGAAGCGACCTGCCGATGACGAAGATCCTGCGCGAATACGATCGCCCGATCATCAATGTCGAGCACACCGAATACGGCCTGCGGCTGATCGCGCTGCGCGAGATCGACGAGGAGCGCACCCATGTGCGGGTGACCAACCAGCTCTTCCCGCACGGCTTCGTCATCCCCATGAGCACGGAGATGACGATCACGCAATGGCACGTGCCGGTCGACGACGAGAACTGCTACTGGTACGCGATCTTCACCAGCTATTCGAACCCGGTCGACAAGCAGAAGATGCGCGACCAGCGGCTCGAGCTCTACGAGCTGCCCGACTACAAATCGCGCAAGAACAGCAGCAACGATTACGGTTTCGATCCGCACGAACAGCAGACCGCGACCTACACCGGCATGGGCAGCGACATCAACGTCCACGACCAGTGGGCGGTGGAGTCGATGGGCGCGATCCAGGACCGCACCAAGGAGCATCTCGGCCAGAGCGACAAGGCGATCGTGCAGTACCGCCGCCTGCTGCGGCAGGAGATCGAGAAGGTTTTGGGCGGCGAGAAGCCGATGCTGCATCTCGACGCGAGCAACGCGCGTTCGATCCAGGGCCCGGCGACCATGGACGGCATCGGGCCGACACGGGGCTGGGAGACCTACTGGATGGAAGTCGATGTCAAGCGCCGCCGCGGCGCACCGTGGACGGCCCCGGTGCCGAAGGAGATTGCGGACAATGTGCACCGGTTGACGGCGGCGGAGTGAGGTTCGTGGTCGGAGCCCGTAGGGTGGGCAAAGGCGCAAAGCGCCGTGCCCACCATGCTTCCGTGAGGACGACAGACGTGGTGGGCACGCTTCGCTTTGCCCACCCTACGGCAGTTGAAGGAGTGGTGAAGTGACTTTCGTCGCGCATCATGCGCTGTGGTCGGATGAACAGAAGGACGCGGCGCAACGCATGCGCCGCATCGTCGAGGAGAAGAACCTCGAGGTCATCCGCCTCGCCTTCCCGGACCAGCACGGCATTCTGCGCGGCAAGACCATCGTCGCCGCCGAGGCGATCGCCTCGCTGGAGAGCGGCTGCTCCATCACCACCACCATGCTCGCCAAGGACACCTCGCACCGCACCGTGTTTCCGGTGTTCACATCGGGCGGCGGCTTCGGCATGAAGGAGATGGAGGGCGCGGCCGACGTGTTGATGGTCGCCGATCCCACCACGTTCCGCGTGCTGCCATGGGCGCCGGCGACGGGCTGGGTGCTGTGCGACCTCTATTTCAACGACGGCCGCCCGGTGCCGTTCGCGACCCGCGGGCTTTATCGCAAGGTGCTGGATGAGCTCGGCAGCCGCGGCTGCGATTTCGTCGCGGGCCTCGAGGTCGAATTCCACATCTTCAASCTCGACGATCCGCATATGCGCGCGGAGGATGCCGGCCAGCCCGGCACGCCACCGTCGGTGAGCCTGCTCAGCCACGGCTATCAATACCTCACCGAGCAGCGCTTCGACCAGATGGAGCCGGTGCTGGAGATCCTGCGCCGCGACGTCCTCGCGCTCGGGTTGCCCTTGCGCTCCGTCGAGGTCGAGTTCGGGCCGAGCCAGTGCGAATTCACCTTCCAGCCGAAGAAGGGGATCGAGCCCGCCGACAACATGGTGCTGTTCCGCTCCGCGGTGAAGCAGATCGCGCACCGCCACGGCTATCACGCCACCTTCATGTGCCGGCCGAAACTGCCAAACCTGTTCGCCAGCGGCTGGCATCTGCACCAGTCGATCGTCTCGCGCGCGAGCGGCGACAATCTGTTGATGGCGAAGGACGGGAGCGCGCCGCTCGGCGAATTCGGCCGCGCCTGGCTCGCGGGACTGCTCGACCATGCCCGTGCGGCAACCGTGTTCACGACGCCGACCATCAACGGCTACAAGCGCTACCGCTCCTATTCGCTGGCGCCGGACCGCGCGATCTGGGGCCGCGACAATCGCGGCGTCATGATCCGCGTGCTCGGGGCTGCCGGCGATGCCGCCACGCGCCTGGAAAACCGCGTCGGCGAGCCCGCCGCCAATCCCTATCTCTACATGGCCTCGCAGATCCTCTCTGGCCTCGACGGCGTCGACCGCAAGCTCGATCCCGGCCCGTCCGCCGACACGCCCTACGAAACCAAGGCACCGCTATTGCCGAAATCGCTGCGCGATGCCGTGGCCGCGCTGAAGGACGATCCGTTCTTCCGCGAGAAATTCGGCGCCGAGTTCGTCGACTACTACACCCACATCAAGAACGCCGAGATCGACCGTTTCCTGGCCGAAGTG
>NZ_JBFULT010000436.1:0-6462 GCF_054049755.1 Bradyrhizobium sp. P5_C11_2 | reverse complement strand
GGAACATGCTTCGTGGGCTGCTCGTGCTCGCGCCTGCCTTGGTTGCGGGCATTTCTTTTGCGTCTACACGCTATTCGTTCGCCGAAGACGTCAAGCTGCCGGCAACCTTGACGTTGACCGCCTATGACACCGGCACCGCGGGCTTCAACATCGCGGTCGGCGTCGGCAAGATGATGAAGGACAAATACGGCACCGACGTGCGCGTGCTCCCCGCAGGCAACGACGTCGCGCGGCTTGCGCCGCTGCGCGCCAAGCGTGCCGTGTCGGCGGCGATGGGATCGGGGACCTATTTCGCGCAGGAAGGCGTGTTCGAGTTCGGAGCCAGGGAATGGGGCCCGCAGCCGCTCCAGATCATGCTCTCGAGCGTCGATTGCAATTGCGGTTCGCTTGGCGTCGCCGCCGATACCGGTGTGAAAGATCTGAAAGACCTGAAAGGCAAGCGCGTCGGATTTGTCGTCGGCTCGCCGGCGCTGAACCAGAACTCGCTCGCGGTGCTCGCCTTCGCCGGGCTGACGCAGAAGGACGTCAGGATCGTCGAGTTCGCCAGCTACGGCGCGATGTGGAAGGGCCTGATCAACAACGACACCGACGCCGCCTTCGGCACCACCATCACCGGCCCCGCCAAGGAGGCCGAGACCTCGCCGCGCGGCCTGATCTGGCCGCCGCTGCCGGCCAAGGACAAGGAAGGCTGGGCGCGGATGCAGAAAGTCGGCTCGTTCTTCTTCCCGCAACTTGCCACCTGCGGCGCCGGCATCTCGCCGGACAAGCCGATCGAGCTCGGCAACTACCCCTACCCGATCTTCGTGACCTACGCCGCGCAACCGGCCGACCAGGTCTACGCCATCACCAAGGCGATGATCGTGAACTACGACGCCTACAAGGACTCCGCGCCCGGCGCCGGCGGGCTCGCCGCCGACCGGCAGACCAAGAACTGGGTGGTGCCGGTGCATCCCGGCGCGGTGAAGGCGCTGAAGGAAGCCGGGCAATGGAGCGACGCCCAGGAGGCGCACAACAACAAGCTGTTCAAGCGCCAGGAGGTGTTAGCTACCGCCTGGACCGAGTACGGCAAGTCCAATCCGCCGTCGGACGAGAAGGCGTTCCTCGACGGTTGGATGAAGGCCCGCGCCGCAGCGCTGGCCAAGGCCGACATGCCGAACGGGTTTGAGGATTAGGGCGAGATGGGCTCGTTCGTTGCTACACGCGAGGTGCGCTCCCTCTCCCGCTTGCGGGAGAGGGTTGGGGAGAGGGTGTCTCCGCAGAAAGACTCCCCCAGAGGAGAAAGCCCTCACCCGGCGCTGCGCGCCGACCTCTCCCGCAAGCGGGAGAGGTTGAGGAGCCCGCGGCCCTATCGATTCAACCAAAAGCCATTTGCATTAGTCAGCGGTTAGCTGCCCACGCGCGGGATCGATCATGTCTGTTTCCACCACCGACCCGCAAGCGCAGCGCAAGCCAGTCGAATTCGAGGATCCGCATCTCGGCGCCGCCGCCGATCTGCAGGAAGCCGAGGTCACGCGCGTCCGCACCTTGAAGGGCGCGTGGCGCTGGGTGCTGATGGCAGCCACGGCCGCCACCATCCTGCTCTGCGTCAACCAGCAATTCTCGCTGCGGTTCTTCATCGACTACACCCAGCTCAACACCGAATATTTCTACCTGCTGATCGCGCTGATGCTGCCATTCACCTTCCTGATCTTCCCGGGATCGGAGAAGGCGCCGCTCGACCGCATCCCCTGGTACGACCTCGCGCTGTTCGCGGCGACCTTCGGTGCGGCGATCTGGCTGATGCTCAACATCCGCAAGGCCGCGCAATCCGGCTGGGAGTTCGACGGCGCCCCGGCCAACGTCATCGCCGCCGGCCTCGTGATGTGGTTCGTGCTGATGGAGGCGCTGCGCCGCACCGGCGGCTGGAGCCTGCTGCTGAGCGTGCTGCCGTTCACGCTCTATCCGCTGTTTGCGGATTCGACCTGGCTCGGCCCGTTCCGCGGCACGCAGTCGACGCTGCAGCAGACCATCGCCTATCACATGCTGTCCGGCGAAAGCCTGCTCGGAATCCCGATCCAGGCCTTTGCCGACACCGTGATCGGCTTCCTCGTGTTCGGCACTGCGCTGATGATGACGGGCGCGGGAAAATTCTTCATCAACATTGCGTTCGCGATGTGCGGCACCTTCCGCGGCGGTGCCGCAAAGGTCTGCGTGTTCGCCTCCGGTCTGCTCGGCACCGTCGGCGGCAGCATCGTCTCCAACGTGCTCACGGCCGGCACGATGACGATCCCCGCGATGAAGAAGACGGGGTTCACGCCGTCCTATTCCGGCGCGATCGAGGCCTGCGCCTCGACCGGTGCGGTGCTGGCGCCGCCGGTGCTCGGCGCCACCGCCTTCGTCATGGCGCAGTTCATGAACACCGGCTATGCCGACGTCGCGCTCGCCGCGACCATTCCCTCGATCCTCTATTATGTCGGCCTGTTCGCGCAGGTCGACGCCTATGCCGCCCGCCACAAGCTGAAGGGCCTTCCGCGCGCCGAGCTGCCGCGCTTCTGGGACGCCTTCAAGGAGGGCTGGTACTATCTGTTCGTGATCGTCGTGCTCGTGGTGATGCTGCTCTACTTCAAGCGCGAGAGCCACGCCCCGTTCTATGCGTCCGTGCTGCTGGTGATCCTGCACCAATGGTCGGGGCCAGCGCCGTGGAAGTTCGGCAACACGCTCGTGCTCGCCGGCTCGATCGCGGCGACGGCTTTGATGTTCTGGTTCGGCGTGCTCAACGCCGCGCTGTGGGGCATGTGCCTGCTGGCCGCGCTGAACGAGTTCTTTCCCGGCAAGAACTGGGGCGGCGCGCGCTGGCTGCATTTCCTCGAGCTCAACGGCAAGACCTTCGTCGAGCTGATCGCCATCCTCGCCGGCTGCGGCCTCTTGATCGGCGCGTTCTCGCTGACCGGCGTGATCTCGAGCCTCGCCAACGATCTGCTCAGCATCGCCGGCGGCGACGCCTTTCTGCTGCTGATCATGTGCGCGGTCACCAGCCTGATCCTCGGGCTCGGGCTGACCACGACCTCCTGCTACATCTTCCTCGCCATTCTGGTCGCGCCCGCGCTGGAGAAGCTCGGGCTGAACAAGATAGCGGTGCACATGTTCATCTTCTACTGGGGCATGCTGTCCGCGATCACGCCGCCGGTCGCGATCGCCTCGTTCGCGGCGGCCGGTATCGCCGGCGCGCCCGCAATGAAGACGGGCTGGGAATCGATGTGGGTCGGCAGCATCATCTACTTCATCCCGTTCTTCTTCGTGCTCAACCCAGCGCTGCTGCTCCAGGGCAGCAACCCCTATCTGGAGGCATTCGGGCTCACCGGGCTCGCCTGCTTCGGCATCGTCTTCATCTGCGGCGGCATCCAGGGCTACCAGGCTTTTGTCGGCGACCTCCGCGGCGCGGGCATGATGGAATGGCCGATCCGCGCGCTGCTGGTGATCGGCGGTTTTGTCGTGGCGACCCCCGGCGGCGGGATCATGCCGCTGTCGCAAATGCAGGTCACCCTTCTGGGCCTCGCGATCCTGGTGCCCACGGTTTTGATCGCGCTTCTGCTGGTCCGGCGGCAGCCCCCGATGCCCGACGGGTTGCGCGTGCCCTGATTGCGTTGCACAAGAGAGGCGATGACACCGCCGCCCGCCTCCGCCTGGACCCGCTCGAAGCCGCCTTTGCTGCGGTTTCTGGACACCTGCCTCAACGAGTTCTCCGCCGAAACCTCCGGCGCCGTGGCCGATTACATCCCGGAGCTCGGCAAGGCCGATCCTGCCCATTTTGGCATCAGCCTTGCGACACTCGACGGCCATGTCTACGAGGTCGGCGACAGCCGGGTGCCCTTCACCATCCAGTCGATGTCGAAACCGTTCGTGTTCGCGCTGGCGCTGGACCTGCTCGGCGCGGGCAAGGTCGAGGGCGCGATCGGCGTCGAGCCGTCGGGCGATCCCTTCAACTCGATCCGGCTCAACGCCGACAACCACCCGTTCAACCCAATGGTCAATGCCGGCGCGATCGCCTGCACCGGGCTGATCCACGAGAGCAAGGGCGCCGAGGCCTTCGAGCAGATCCGCCTTGCGCTCGGCCGTTTCGCGGGGCGCGACCTCGCCGTGGATGAGGCCGTCTATACTTCGGAAAGCCAGACCGGCGACCGCAACCGCGCCATCGGCTATCTGCTGAAGACCAATGCGGTGATCTCGGACAACGTCGCCGCTGTCCTCGACGTCTATTTCCGGCAATGCGCGGTGCTGGTCACGGCGCGCGACATCGCGGTGATGGCGGCAACTCTCGCCAACCGCGGCGTCAATCCGGTGACGGGCGAGCAGGTGATGAGCGCTTACGCGATCTCGCGCACGCTGTCGGTGATGACGTCGTCCGGCATGTACGACTATGCCGGCGAATGGATCTACCGCATCGGCATTCCCGCCAAGAGCGGCGTCGGCGGCGGGATTTTGGCCGCCCTGCCCGCCCGTCTCGGCCTCGGCAGCTACTCGCCGAAACTCGACAAGCACGGCAACAGCGTGCGCGGCATCAAGGTGTGCGAGGCGCTGTCCTCGCATTACGACCTGCACATGCTCAACCGCAGCGACGACGCGCGCAACGCGGTCATCGCCGACTACGACATCGGCAAGAGCCCGTCACGGCGCGTCCGCCGCGCGCAGGAGCGCGACATCCTCGCCGCCCATGAGCAGGAGGTGCGGATCATCGAGCTGGTCGGCACGCTGTCGCTCTCGGCGGTCGACTACGTCTCGCGGCGGCTTGCGGCGCGGCCGCGGCCGCAATTCGTGGTGTTCGACCTGCACCGCGTCACCTCCACCACGCGCGCGGGCGCGCGGCTGGTGGCCGAAGCCTTCGAGGAGCTCGCCGCGCTGAACGTCACCGTGATCCTGTCCGGCGTCAAGCGCGCCTCGAAGGAATGGAACACGTTGCGGGAGTGGACCGCCGAGCTGAAGAACGTGCGCGACTTCTACCTGCTCGACACCGCGATCGAATGGGCGGAAGACCAGATCGTCTACCGCCACGGCGGCTCGATCGACTTTCACGAGACCACCGAGCTCGTCGAACAGCCGCTGCTCGCCGGCCTCGGCGACGACGAGCTGGCCGATCTGGCATCGCTCTGCACCATCCGCACCTATCCATCCGGCGCCAGGATCGTGGCAGCGGGCGATCCCGCGGATTCCCTGTTCTTCCTGCGCAGCGGCGCCGTCCACGTCACCCTGCCCGACGGCGTGCGGCTGGCGACCCTGACCGCCGGCATGGCGTTCGGCGAAATGGCGCTGCTGGAAGCCACCCGTTCCGCCGACGTCTTCGCCGACATGGCAGCGACCGCCTTCGAAGTCCCTCTCGCGGCATTCGAGCGCTTCCGCAAGCAGCACCCGCGGGCCTCCGAGCGCATCATGCGCAATTTGGCGCAGCTGCTGGCCGATCGCCTGATCGTCGCCAACGCCAAGGTGGATATCTTGACGTCGACCTGACACCGCCGGCACAGCTTAGCGGCTCGCGGCCTCGCTCAGGCGCCGGGTGATCTTCGCCGCGCTGGCCTTCAGCAATTCGGATGGCTGCTGGCCGGTCGCCGCGCACAGGCAGGCCCAATAATAGATGACGTCGCCGAGCTCATCGACGAGACCTGCCTGATCGAGCCAGTCATCGCGCAACAGCTTCTTGATGTGATCGGCGACTTCGCCGGCCTCGCCGGCGAGGCCAAGACCAAGATAGGACAACCGCTCGTTCGACGGATGCTCATCGACTTTCGCGATCGTCGCAGCCCAAGCCGCATATTCATCGATTGTCATCGGCAACCCTCGCCGCTGCTTGCGAACTAGCCCACCACTTCCGTCACCGGCTGGAGATCGATCTCGAAGGTCTCGAGGAATTTCGAGGTCATGATGTAGAAGCCGACCGAAAGCTGCAGCTCGACCAGCGCGGCCGGCGTCAGTTTTGAGGCGATCGCCTTGAAGGTGGCGTCCGTCGGCTTGTTCAATTTCACGATCTCGTCGGTGAAGGCGAGCGCGGCGCGCTGCACCTCATTGAAGCAGGACGCCCCCTGCCAGTTCTCCAGCGCCTCGTTCTGCTCGTCGGTGACGCCGACATTCTTGCCGATGCGCTTGTGCGCGACAATCTCATATGGCGCCTCGCACAGGATGCCCGTGCGCGTGATCGCAAGCTCGCGCACGATCGGATCGAGCTCGCCCTTATGGCGGATGGCGCCGCCGAGCCGGCAGTACTGCTCAAAGTAGCTCGGCGAATGCGCCATCATGCGGAAGATATTGGCATGACGGTTCTTGTCGAGGATTTCGCGGGTGCGGTCGGACGCGTTGATCGGGTCGCTGTAGAGGATTCGGGCCATCAGTCACCTTGGGGCTTGGTCTTGTTGTCGTTTTTTTGAGTAGACGTCCCAAGAGTATTCTCGCACCGGCACAAGAGCAACATCGTCGCGTGAGGCCGCCCCCTTATGC
>NZ_JBFULT010000435.1:0-6468 GCF_054049755.1 Bradyrhizobium sp. P5_C11_2 | reverse complement strand
ACCCGCCGCAGCTTGTTCAGGGCGTGGCTGACCGCGGACTGCGTCAGGCCGAGCCGCGTTGCCGCCGCCGTCACCGAGCCTTCCTCCAGCACGGCGAGGAACAGTTCGAGGGCGTGGCCGTCGAGCGCCAAATGATCGATTTTTTTCATGGAATTCATTATAATCGATCTATTTATCTTGAGAATAGTCCGCCGCATCATCTCCCGACAAAGCCGTGCGCCCAAACGGGGCGCCAGAGGGAGAGACAACGCCGATGAATGCCCAGGCRCCAGCCTTGCAGGATCCCCGCCTCAACGGTCCCGAGCCGTTCACGCCTCCGCTCCGTGACGGCGGCTTCTTCCAGCGCGACCGCACCATCCATCCGCCGGCGCACGCGCCCGGCTACAAATCCTCGGTGCTGCGCTCACCGCGTCAGGCGCTGCTGTCGCTGGAGAATTCGGTCTCGGAGATCACCGGACCGGTGTTCGGCCACAACGATCTCGGACCGCTCGACAACGATTTGATCCGCAACTACGCCAAGGACGGCGATCCGGTCGGCGAGCGCATCATCGTCCACGGCCGCGTGCTCGACGAGACCGGGCGCGGCGTGCCGAACACGCTGGTCGAGTTCTGGCAAGCCAATGCCGGCGGCCGCTACCGGCACAAGAAGGACACTTATCTGGCGCCGATCGATCCGAATTTCGGCGGCTGCGGCCGCGCGCTGAGCGACGACACCGGCTACTACTATTTCCGCACGGTGAAGCCCGGGCCCTATCCCTGGCGCAACTACGTCAACAGCTGGCGTCCCGCCCACATTCACTTCTCGGTATTCGGCTCGGGCTTCGCGCAGCGGCTGATCACCCAGATGTATTTTGAGGGCGATCCCCTGATCCYGGTCTGCCCGATCCTGACGACGATCCCGGATAAGGATGCGCTCGATCGCCTCGTGGCGCCGCTCGACCTCAACGCCTCGACGCCGTTCGACTCGCTCGCCTACCGCTTCGACATCGTGCTGCGCGGGGCCCGCTCCACCTATTTCGAAAATCGCACCGAGGGGAACTGAGTCCATGCCGCAGCCGCTCAACTACCTCAAGGAAACCGCCTCGCAGACCGCCGGCCCGTACGTCCACATCGGACTGATCCCGGCCATGGCCGGCTTCGACATCTTCGAGAAGAACTTTTCCAACGTGCTGGTGACGCCGAGGACCCAAGGCGAGCGCATCACGCTGGAGGGGCGCGTGCTCGACGGCAGCGGCACGCCGCTGCGCGACGTGCTGCTGGAAATCTGGCAGGCCAACGCCGCCGGCCGCTACAACCATCCGGCCGACCGTTCGGCCGGTGCGCTGGAGCAGGATTTTCGCGGCTGGGGCCGCRCCGGCTCGGATTTCGACAGCGGTCTCGTCACGTTCGAGACCGTCAAGCCGGGTGCGATCACCGACAAGGCAGGCCGCAAATGCGCGCCGCATGTCAACGTCTGGATCGTCGCGCGCGGCATCAATATCAGCCTCAATACGCGGCTCTATTTCTCGGATGAGGAGGCTGCGAACGCCGCCGATCCCGTACTCAACCTGGTCGAGCCGGCGCTGCGGCGCAAGACGCTGATCGCCACCCGCAGCGAGCGCGCCGGCAAGGTCGTGTATTCCTTCACGATCAATCTGCAGGGGCCGGAGGAGACGGTTTTCTTCGACGTCTGACGATCCGACGTCGTCCTATGGGATCAATCCACTCGGTCGCCTCGGATCTGCGCGCGCGGTGAATTGCGGTGGTTGTTGACGGATCTCTCGCGATCCCGGCCGTTCCGCCGGATCGCGCCCCACTCTTGGCTTCAGTTCCGCCAGGTCAATGAAGATGTCCGCTTGCCGGCGCAGGTCGTCGGCGACCATCGGCGGCTGGCTGACCAGCGTGGAGACAACCGTCACGCGGACGCCGCGACGCTGCACGGCTTGCACCAGCGGGCGGAAATCCCCGTCGCCCGAGAACAGCACGATCTGATCCACATGCTCGGCGAGTTCCATCGCATTGACGGCGAGTTCAATATCCATCCTGCCCTTCACCTTGCGGCGGCCGGTGATGGAGTCCACGAACTCCTTGGTGGGCTTGGTGACGACGGTGTAACCGTTATAGTCGAGCCAATCGATCAACGGCCGGATTGACGAGTATTCCTGATCCTCGATGACCGTCGTGTAGTAGAAGGCTCGCAGCACCACACCTCGGCCGTGAAATTCGGCGAGCAGACGCCTGTAATCGATATCGAAACCGAGCGCCTTGGAGGTGGCATAGAGATTGGAGCCATCGATGAAGAGTGCGATCTTCTCAAGCGAAGACATTATGCACAAATCTCCCGTTTCGCATGTGAGCCAGCAGGTTCGGCCCCTGAGGCTCTGTGGGCCGGCCGGAAAACCCTGAAGTCGCCCATGCTTTGCTGAAAAAACGGCGCAGACGACCGGACAGGGGTGTGGCCGTCATGCGCCAAGGTCAGGGAGTTGGTGCCACCAAGGAGGGTTGGTGCCACCGGCGCCAGGGCGCCCAATGCAAGCCACGTTAGGCCGTCAGCATTCCATGCTCAATTGTACGGAAGTAAACAGCGCGTATCCCAAGGGTTCGGCGCTCTATACCAAGGTAGATAGACGCGGCGGCAACAGCGGCCGTTGCCATGATCGCGCTGCTGCGCTCGGGGCGCATCGCCCGGCGCGGTGAACGCGCCGTCGTCCGGGCAGGTCTGGTTCATTCGGTCGGAAAATGGATCGGCCTCGTCCGATGACGAGGCCGATCCCTGTTGTCGCGATGGAGCTTGCGTCGCCGCGCGGATCTCGGCGGCGCGCCGGCTAGAATCCCGTCGGGCCCACCGCGCCGATCCAGTGCTTGACCTTGGTGGGGTCCTTTTCGTCCATATAGAAGAAATGGACCATCGTCGGTCGCACGGGCGCGGTGTTGGGGTCGTCGARACGCATCGCCACCTCGCCGCGAAATATCTTGAGCAGGGGGCTATCCCAGTACTCGATGACGTCGTGGAGCGCGGTGAAGCCGCGGTCGATGAACTGCCGCAGATTGTTGCGGATCGTCTCGCGCCCGTGCCAATCGGCGACGCCGAGATTGCAGATCGCGTCCTCGGCGAAGCAGTCAAAGCCGCTGCCGAAGGTCTTGTCGTCGATCTCCCGCCACATCGCGAGGAGCCAGTCCGGCGGCGGGGTTTTCGTGAAGGTCTTTGCACTCATGGTGTCTCCTGGGGCTGGTCGATGGTGGGGCATTGCGCGTCAGCCAATGGGCGTGGCGATCCCGAGCCTCGCGGCCACGCGCCGGGCAGTGGCCTCCCGGTGCGCGGTGATGTCGGCGACCGCTCGCTTGGCCTGGTCGAGGATGGCGCCGGGTGCCCGCTCCGGCGTGCCGCTGTCGAACGGCGGTTCCGGTGCATATTGCATGTAGAGCTGGATCGCCCGCGCCACGTCATCGCCGCGTAGCTCCGCCGCGAGCCGCAGCGCGCCGTCAATTCCGGCGGTGACGCCGGCGGCAAAGATCCAGTTCCCGTCAATCACAACCCGCTCGTTGACGGCGATGGCGCCGAAGAGCGGCAGCAGGTGAAAGGAGGCCCAATGGGTGGTCGCCCGTCGTTCCCTGAGAAGTCCCGCCGCGCCAAACAGCAGGGCGCCGGTGCAAACGGAGAATATGCTGCGCGCTCCGGCAGCCTGCCGCTGGATCCAGGCCAGGACCTCCGCGTCCTCCATCAGGGCTTCCTGGCCAAAGCCGCCGGGCACATGGAGCACGTCGAGCTGGGGAGCGTCCGCAAGCGTCGCATCCGGCGTCAGCCGCAAGCCCTTGACGTCGCGCACCGGCTCGGCCGTCCTGCCGTAGGTGCGATAGGTCGCGTTCGGAATGCGCGACAGCACCTCGAACGGTCCCGTCAGGTCGATCTGATCGAGGTCGTCGAACAGCAGGGATCCGATTTGCAGGTGCGTCTCATGTGGGATCATGGGTTTGCTCTGAATTCGAAGTGGACAGCGCCAGCCTAACGGGGCACGCTATGGCCAAAATGCCAAAGTCCCCTCGTTTTCAGCCAGGTTCTCGGCCAAGTCCCGCTCGTTCAAGGCCGCTTTCGCGCGATGCCCGCCCGTTCGCTCGCGGCGGCGTCGCTCGCGTCATCGAAGTGCTGGCGTTCCCGTCGGTCCAATTGCTCGACGTGACGGGGCCGCTCCAGGTGTTCGCGTCCGCCAACGAGCACGTCGCACAAGCCGGCGGGACGCCGCCCTACGCCCTTCGCGTGGTGGCGAAGGATCGCTCGCGCGTGACCGCATCGTCCGGGCTGGAGATCGCGACAGAGCGCCTTTCGCGCAGGGGCGCGCTCGATACGCTGCTGGTCGCCGGTGGTCCGGGCGTCGACCTGGCCGCCGCCGATCCGGCGCTGCTGGAGTGGCTGCGGCAGCGCGTGAAGAAGGCGCGGCGTGTGGCTTCGGTCTGCACAGGCGCATTCCTGCTCGGTGCGTCGGGCGCGCTCGACGGACGGCGCGCGGTGACCCATTGGTCATACTGTGCCGAGCTCGCGCGTCGCTTCCCCGCCGTGCGTGTCGAGTCCGATCCGATCTTCGTGCGCGATGGCACGATCTGGACCTCGGCGGGCGTGACAGCCGGAATCGACCTGGCGCTGGCCCTGGTGGAGGAGGACCTGGGCCGCGCCACGGCGCTCGCGGTGGCGCGCTATCTGGTCGTCTTCCTCAAACGACCGGGTGGGCAGGCGCAGTTCAGCGAGGCGCTGTCGCTGCAATCGGCCGAAGACGAATTCGGTGCGCTGCACGGATGGATCGACAGGCATCTCACCGGCGATCTTTCGCTGCCCAGGCTTGCCAGTCAGGCCGGGATGAGCGAACGCAGTTTCAGCCGGCATTATACCAGAGCAACCGGACAGACGCCGGCGCGCGCCATCGAGCGATTGAGGGTGGAGGCCGCCCGGCGCATGCTGTCGGAGACGCGCCTGCCTGTGAAGAGCATATCGCGACGCTGCGGCTTCGGGTCGGAAGAGACCATGCGTCGCAGTTTTCTGCGCCTCCTGGCTGCGACGCCACAGGACTATCGCAGCCGGTTCGGCTCTTAGACAGATTGATCTGAGGTTGCCGAGATAATGCTGAATGGGGGCCGGTTGATCCGGCCCCCATCCGCTACTCCACGATCTCCGTGACGATACCGGCACCAACGGTGCGGTTGCCTTCACGGATCGCGAAGCGCGACCGCTCTTCCAGAGCGATCGCCTTGTTGAGCTCGATTGTGAGCTCGGCGCTGTCGCCCGGCATCACCATCTCGACGCCGTCGCCGAACTGGACGGTGCCGGTGACGTCGGCCGTGCGGAAGTAGAACTGCGGACGATAGTTCCTGAAGAATGGCGTATGCCGCCCACCCTCGTCCTTCGTCAGCACGTACACCTCCGCCCGGAACGCCTTGTGCGGCTTCGCGGCGCCCGGCCGCGACAGCACCTGGCCCCGCTGCACCGCCTCCCTGTCGATCCCGCGCAGCAGGCAACCGACATTGTCGCCGGCCTGCCCCTGCTCCAGGATCTTCCGGTAGGTCTCAATGCCCGTCACAACCGACTTGCGCGTCTCGCCGAGGCCGACGATCTCGACCTCGTCGCCGAGCTTGACGGTGCCGCGCTCGATCAGCCCGGTCACGACCGTGCCGCGGCCGGAGATCGACTGGACGCCCTCGATCGGCATCAGGAACGGACGATCCTTCGGCCGCTCGGGCACCTCGATAAAGCTATCGAGTGCGTCGAACAGTTTCAGGATGGCCTGGTCCGCCAGCGGACCGGTTTCGCCGCGCAGCGCCTGGATGGCCGAGCCGCGAATGACCGGCGCGTTGTCCCCGTCGTAGCCGTACTTCGACAGGAGATCACGCAGCTCGATCTCGACGAGATCGATGAGCTCGGGATCATCGGCGACATCGCACTTGTTCAGGAACACCACGAGGCGCGGTACGCCCACCTGGCGCGCCAGCAGAATATGCTCGCGCGTTTGCGGCATCGGCCCGTCGGCAGCGGAGACGACCAGGATCGCGCCGTCCATCTGGGCCGCGCCGGTAATCATGTTCTTCACATAATCGGCGTGGCCCGGACAATCGACATGCGAGTAATGCCGCGCCGCCGTCGAAAACTCGACGTGGCTCGTCGCGATCGTCAGGATCTTCGAGTCGTCGCGCGTACCCTGCGCAGCCGACGCCTTGGCGACGTCCTGATAGGAGACGAACGCGCCCCAGCCGTGATCGGCCGAGACCTTCGTCAGCGCCGCCGTTAGCGTCGTCTTGCCATGGTCCACGTGGCCGATCGTGCCAACGTTGCAGTTGGGCTTGAGGCGCGTGAACTTCTCTTTGGACATAGGACACCTGTGGTGCTCGAGCTCCCGTGCTGGTTTGCACAACTCGGGACACCGCGAGAGCTCGATCGGCATCCGGAGCCGTTTCCGCTCCGGGCCGCTTCGATTGTCAGGTGTGACGTTCGTTCAGGCGCAAAGC
>NZ_JBFULT010000434.1:0-6488 GCF_054049755.1 Bradyrhizobium sp. P5_C11_2 | reverse complement strand
CACAGGGGGGATCGGCTCGGCGAAGACCAATCTCCTGCTGATCAAGGGCGCCAGTGTGCTCGGCGTGCGCGCGGGCGAAGCCGTGCGAAAAAATCCGGCGCTCGGCGAGGTGCGCCTGAAGGCGCTGCTCGCATGGGCGGAGGAGGGTAAGCTGCGCCCCAACGTCTCGCACCGCCTGCCGCTGGAGGACTTTGCCAAGGCGATGCGGCTGCTGCTCGACCGCAAGGCGATCGGGCGCGTGGCGCTGGTGATGGAGTGACGGTCTTGTAGGGTGGGTTAGCCGAAGGCGTAACCCACCACTTCTGTGACCGCGGATGCGAAAGAGGTGGGTTACGCTTTGCTAACCCACCCTACGAAGCGCGACGATCCCTCACTTATACTCCCGCTCGCTCCACCACGGGAAATAGTCCGGCATGTCGCTCGACACCTTGTTCTTGAACTGCGCCGGGCGCTTTTCCAGGAACGACACCACGCCTTCCTTGACGTCGTCGGAGCGGCCGCGGGCGTAGATGCCGCGGCTGTCGACCTTGTGGGCTTCCATCGGATCGTCGGCGCCCATCATGCGCCACATCATCTGGCGGATCAGCGCGACCGACACCGGTGCGGTCTTGGTGGCGAACTCCTTGGCAAGCGCGCGGGCGGTTGGCAGCAGATCATCGGGCGGCACGACCTTGCTGACCAGACGCCCCGCAAGCGCCTCCTGCGCCGGGAAGACGCGGCCCGAATAGCACCATTCCAGCGCCTGCGAGATGCCGACGATGCGCGGCAGGAACCAGCTCGAGGCGGCTTCCGGCACGATGCCGCGCTGGGAGAACACGAAGCCGAAGCGTGCGGCGTCCGAGGCAATGCGGATGTCCATCGCGAGTTGCATGGTGACGCCGATGCCGACCGCGGGTCCGTTCACCGCGGCGATCACCGGCTTCAAGCACTTGAAGATGCGTAGCGTCACCTGGCCGCCGCCGTCGCGGACCTGCGGATCGCTGTAATCGACCTTGCCGTCGGCGAACCGCTTCACGGGCCCGCGCCGCGCGTCGCGATCGAAGGTGTCGGCGCCGGAGGAGAGGTCGGCGCCCGCGCAAAAGCCGCGGCCGGCGCCGGTGACGATGATGGCGCGGACGTTGTCGTCCTTGTCGGCGGCGTCGAACGCGTCGATCAGCTCTCCTTGCATCTGCGCGTTGAAGGCGTTGAGCCTGTCGGGCCGGTTCAGCGTGATGGTGAGGATCTGCTCGGCGACCTCATACGTGATCGTTTCATACGCCATGGTGGTTTCCTTCCCTGTCATTTCTTGAATCAATTCTGTCATTGCCGGGCTTGACCCGGCAATCCATCTTTTTTGAAGAGGATGGATGCGCGGGTCGAGCCCGCGCATGACGAGTTGCGCTGAGGCGCTAGCGCGCCGGCGGGCTGGGCCAGGGCCGCTGCGGGCCGCGCAGGCCTTCGAACGCCTTGGCCATGCCGAGCACGCCGATATCGTCGAAGCGGCGGCCGACGATCTGCACGCCGATGGGAAAACCCTTGGCGTCGAAGCCGCCGTTGATCGAGATCGCCGGGTTCTCCGACATATTCCACGGCACGGTATAGGCGATGTGCTCGAACGGCTTCATCGGATCGTTGGTCGGCGAGGCAAACTCCGCCGGATAGTTCACGTTCGGCGCGGTCGGCGAGATGACGTAGTCGAGCTCGCAGAACAGCTTTGCCGCGGCAGTGCGGATCGCCATGGTCTGGTTGAAGCCGCGGATGACGTCGACGCCGGACAGCTTTGCGCCGGACTCGCCCCATTTGAAGATATAGGGCAGCACCTTTGCCTGTTCGGTCGGCGTCAGCTTCGACAGATCGTCCCACATCCGCGCGCGCCAGAAATTGTCGAGGCCGTCGAGCATCTCGCGCGTCAGGATGCCGTCGACTTCGGTGATGACGGCGCCGGCGGACTCGAACGTTTTCGCGGCCTTCACCGCGACCTCGCGCACCGGCTTCTCCAGCTTCTCGCCGACGCCGGGATCGAGCATCAACCCGATGCGCAATTTGCGCGGCGATTTTTCCAGTCCCTTCCAATTGAGCGGCTCGGCGGGCAGGCTCATGCCGTCGCGGCGGTCGGGCTTGGCGATCACGCTCATCATCAGCGCGCAATCGTCGACCGTGCGGGTCATGGGGCCGGCGACGCGGCCGACATAGACCGGATCGATCGGCACGCGGCCAAAACTCGGCTTCAGCCCGACGAGCCCGCACCAGCCCGCGGGCAGGCGCACGGAGCCGCCGATATCGGTGCCGAGATGCAACGGGCCATAGCCGGCGGCCGCTGCGGCACCTGCGCCGGCGCTGGAGCCGCCGGGATTCTTGGAGAGGTCCCAGGGATTTCGCGCGAGCGCGTGGAAGCTGGACAGCCCCGAGGACAGCATGCCGTAATCGGGCATGGTGGTTTTTGCGAAGACGATCGCGCCGGCCTCGCGCAGCCGCGCGGCGGGCGGCGCATCCTTCTCGGCCGGCACGAGCTTGACGCTGGCCGCCCCCAGCGGCACCGGCACGCCCTTGGTCGCGATGTTGTCCTTCACCGTCACCGGCACGCCGTCGAGCGGGCCGGACGGCTCGCCGCCGGACCAGCGCGCGGTCGAGGCCTTCGCGGCCTCGCGCGCGCCGTCGGGATCGAACGCATAGAGCGCCTTGAGGTGCGGCTCCCACGCGGCGACGTGCTCGAGCACGTCGTCCAGCACCTCGCTCGGCGAGAACTGTTTTGCGCGATAACCCGCGATCAGATCGACCGCGGAGAGATCGTGCAGCGAGGTGACCGCCTCTGGGACGCTCTTTTTATGCATGGGCACCTACCGGCATGCGTGTCTCGATGATCCGGGCGAACATGCTGGCGCCGATCGGCAGGATCTTGTCGTCGAGCACAAAACCGGGATTGTGCACCGGCACCGAGCCGTCATGGCCGACCCAGAAATAGGCGCCGGGAATGGTTTGCAGCATGTCGGCAAAGTCCTCGCTGCCCATCTTCGGCTGGGCGCGGGTGATCACGTTGGCGGGGTTGACGATCGTGCGCGCGACCTCCTCGACCACCTTGGACTGCTCGACCTGGTTGACCAGCACGCCGAACGTGTCGCGGATGTCGGCTTCGATCTCGCACTGATAGGCGCTCGCGATGCCGGCGCAGATGGTGCGGATGCGTTCGCTGATCAGGGCTCGGACTTCATTCGAGAAGGTGCGGATGGTGCCGCACAGATGCGCTTCACCGGGGATGACGTTGTAGGCGGAACCGGCATGGATCTGCGTGATCGAGATGACGGCGGCCTGCAGCGGCTCGACGTTGCGGCTGACGATGGTCTGGATCGCCTGCGCCAGCGTGGTCGCGATGATCACCGCATCCTTGGAGCGCTCGGGCATCGCGCCATGCGCGCCGTAGCCGGTGATGCGGAGGTCGAAGAAGTCGGCGCTGGCCATCGCGGGGCCGGGCAGGATCGCGATCTCGCCGTGGTTGAGATCGGGCGCGTTGTGCAGGCCGTAGAGCTCGTCGCAGGGAAACTTCTCGAACAGGCCGTCCTTGATCATCGCGCGGGCGCCGCCAAGGCCTTCCTCGGCCGGCTGGAAGATCAGATGCACGGTGCCGTCGAAGTTCTTGGTTTCGGCGAGGTAGCGCGCGGTGCCGAGCAGCATGGTGGTGTGGCCGTCATGGCCGCAGCCATGGAAGCGGCCGGGGATCTTCGAGCTCCATTTCAGATTGGTGTTCTCTTCCATCGGCAGCGCGTCCATGTCGGCGCGCAGGCCAATGCGCTTGCCGCTCGAACCCTTGCCCTTGATGACGCCGATCACGCCGGTGCCGCCGAGACCGCGATGCACCTCGATGCCCCAGCTCTTCAGCTTGTCGGCGACGATGCCGGAGGTGCGCACTTCCTCGAAGCCGATCTCGGGATGGGCGTGAAGGTCGCGGCGAATGGCGGTGAGTTCGTCGGCATAGCCGTCGATGCGCTCGATCGTGGGCATGTGTTCCTGTCCGGTTAGCGTGAAGGGGGATTGAAAACGGGGCCGTTCGGCTTGATGCGGATGCCCGGGCGCAGGCGCGTCCAGGGCAGGGTGGCTGTGTCGGCCGGCATTGCGCCGGGGGCGGCGCAGATCATCAGCTTTTCGGCGATCGGCTCGAAATCGGCGCGGAAGTGCACCGAGCTCTTGTTGACCAGGATCTTCTGCTCGGTCGGCTCGATGCCGACATAGCGATACATCGCCTGGTCGGCGAGTTGCGCCTTGTGCGAAGAGACGACGATTCGGACGTCGCCGATGCGCAAGGCCGCGGAGGGGCCCATCTCCATCTCGCGGCCGCCATAATAGGGGCCGGGCGCGATGAAGCGGCCGTCGGAGAGCTGTTCGACGACGAAGGTCTCGCGATAGGGCTCGTCGCCGGGAATGCCGGACTTGCCGCCGAGCGACAGGGTCACGGTGGCGCCGACGCCGGCGGCATGCGCGGCCTTCGCCGATTCCGGATCGTAGATCGCACCGGTGGCGGCGCTGGCCTTGTTGCGCACCAGCGCGCGCAGCATGCCCGTGGTGTCGGAATCGCCGCCGGCGCCGGGATTGTCCTGGGTATCGGCGATGATGATCGGCTTGCTCGCGCCCTTCGCGAGTTCCATCGCATGACGCACCCCGTCGTCGGGCGACCAGATCTTGCCGTCGAAATCGTCCTCGTGGCTTTCGATCAGTTTGACGATCGCATCGGCCGCGCGGTCGGCGTCTTCCTGTGTCTTGCCATAGGCGAACACGCTCGGCCCGCAGTCGCGGAAATCGGCGGCAGGGAAGCCCGGCGCGAAGGACAGCGTCGGCACGGCGTCGTTTTCGAGGGCCGCGAGCTTCTCGTAGATGCCCTTGGTCGGCTGGTCGTTGGTGCATTGCCAGCTGATCGGGATCAGGAACGGCAATTGCCGGAACGCCTTTGCGAAGCGCTGCCTGCTGTTCAGCAGCAGCGCCAGATGCCTTGCGGAGGCACGGCCCGTCTCGGCCATGTCGACATGGGGATAGGTGCGGTAGGCGATCAGCGCGTCCGCGTGTTCCATCATTTCGGGCGTGACGTTGGCGTGCAGGTCGAGGCTCGTGACCAGCGGAACATCCTTGCCGATGACGCGGCGCACGCGCGCCAGAATTTCGCCTTCGCCGTCGTCGAGATGTTCGGTCACCATCGCGCCGTGCAGGTCGAGATAGACCGCATCGAGCGGGCCGGCAGAAGCGATGCCGTCGACCATCACCTTCACGATGCGCTCGAAGGCGTCCCGGGTGACATGCGCCGACGGGCTGGCACCGCAAGCAATCGTCGGAATGAGTTCCCAACCATTGGCTTCGGCGCTGTCGACGAAACCGGCGAGCCCGACATTGATGCGCCGCATCACCTTCAGCACGTCGACGCCTTGCGTCATCGCCGGCCAGCCGCCGCCATGCTGGAAATCGCTAAACGTGGCCTTCGTCGGAGCGAAAGTGTTGGTCTCGTGCAGGAAGCCGCCGACGGCGATACGTGTCATCAATTCAGTCCAGGCGATTGAAAGTGCGCGACGTTAGCCTTGCCCTTGCGGCGAGGGCAAGCCGGGAAGCAATTCGAAAGCGCATGGGGTCAAGCCGTTTTGGGAATGCTGCGGATGCGGTGGTGTTGTGAGCGTAGCGACGCGCCACAACCTCGGTGTCGTCCTGGCGAAAGCCAGGACCCATACCGCGAGGTCCATCGATTGCGCACGGTGTGAGCACCGGACCACAAGTCTTCGCCAAACGCCTCCCTGGGGTAATGGGTCCCGGCCTTCGCCGGGACGACGTCAGGCGCTCGCCGCCATACCCTCCGCCACCGGCCGGAAATTCGCAAAATCCCAGCCGCGGCCGGGTGCTGCCTCCAGCAAGGCCCTGGTGTAGTCCTCTTTCGGATGCGTCAGCACTTCGGCGGCCGGGCCCTGTTCGACGACGCGGCCGTGCTGCATCACCACGACTTCGTCGCAGATTTGCGCCGCAACGCGCAGATCGTGGGTGATGAACAGGATGGCGATGCCGAGCCGCTTCTGGATCTCGTCGAACAGTTCCAGCACCTGCGCCTGCACGGAGACGTCGAGCGCGGAGACCGCTTCGTCCGCGACCAGCACGTCGGGATCGAGCGCGAGCGCACGCGCAATGGCGATGCGCTGGCGCTGGCCGCCGGAGAACTGGTGCGGATAGCGCGACACCGCGTCCGCCGGCAGGCCGACGAGCTCAAGCAGCTCGCGCGCCCGCTTCATCGCGTCGGCGTGCGAGACGCCGTAATTGATCGGGCCTTCCGCGATGCTCTCGCCGACGGTGACGCGCGGGTTGAGCGAGCGGTAGGGATCCTGGAACACGATCTGGATCTTTTTCCGGTGCGGCTGGAGCAGGCGACGCGAGATGTTGGAGATCTCGCGGCCGGCCAGGCGCACGCCGCCGGAGGTCGGATCGATCAGGCGCACGATGCAGCGCGCCACGGTCGATTTGCCTGAGCCGCTCTCGCCGACGATGCCGAG
>NZ_JBFULT010000433.1:0-6497 GCF_054049755.1 Bradyrhizobium sp. P5_C11_2 | reverse complement strand
GGTCGGTGCCGGCGATGGTGAAGCTGCCATCGGCGAACTCGATGTCGGCCTCGGAGGCCTCGAGCATGTGGGCTGCGGCGCGCTTGCCCTTCTCGATCACGAGTTTCGAGGCTTCCACGATCRCCATGCCGGTCGCCGTGATCGAGCGCGAGCCGCCGGTGCCGTTGCCGGTGTGGACGATGTCGCTGTCGCCCTGCACCAGCTTGACGCTTTCGAAGGGGACGCCGAGCTGCGCGCACAGCACCTGTGCGAACGGCGTCGCATGGCCCTGGCCGTAATCGAGCGTGCCGGTGACGAGCTGCACGCTTCCATCGGGATCGAACACGATCTTGCCGAGCTCGGGGCTCGGCGGCGCGGTGACCTCGAGATAGGAGCCGACGGCGATGCCGCGCAGCTTGCCGGCCTTCTTGCTCTCCTTCTTGCGCTTGGCGAAATTCTCGTGGTCGGAGATTTCGAGCGCCTTGTTGAACACCGCCTGGAAGTCGCCGCTGTCATAGGTGACGCCGGAGGAGGCCGGGAACGGCATCTGGTTCGGCTTGATGAAGTTGCGCTTGCGCAGGGTCAGCCGGTTGATGCCCATCTCGTCGGCGGCGCGGTCGATCAGCCGCTCCATGTAGTAGTTCGCCTCGGGCCGGCCGGCGCCGCGATAGGCGCCCATCAGCGTGGTGTTGGTCAAGACGGTCTTGATGTCGACCGCCATCAGCGGCGTGCGATAGACGCTGGAGAAGTTCTTGCCGGTGTTGAGCGAGAGCGGCCCCGGCGCGACGCCGGTGATGTAGGCGCCGAGATTGCCGTAGCCTTCGAGCTTTGCGGCAAGGAAATGCCCCTCGGCATCGAGCGCGAGCTCGGCATGGATCTTCTGCGCGCGGCCATGGCTGTCGGAGAGGAAGCTGGTCGAGCGCTCGTCGAGCCATTTCACCGGGCGGCCGAGCACTTTGGCCGCATACAGGATGCACATGTACTCGGGATAGTTGACGTTCTTCATGCCGAAGGAGCCGCCGACATTGGCGGTGAGGATGCGCACCTTCTCGTTCGGCACCTTCAGGTTCTTGGCGAGGTTGGCGCGGTTGCCCGCGACGCCCTGCGTCGGCATCTGGATGGTGTAACGCTCGGTCTTCTTGTCGTAGGAGGCAAGCCCGACGCGCGGCTCCATCGAGACGACGGCGACGCGGGTGTTCTCGATGTCGAGCCTGGTCACATGGGCGGCGCCGGCGAAGGCGGCGTTGACCTTGTCCATGTCGCCATAATGGTAGTCGAGCGCGACGTTGTTGGGGATGTGGTCGTAGAGAAGCGGCGCGCCGGGTTTCGCCGCCGCTTCGGGATCGGTCACCGCCGGCAGCGGCTCGATGTCGACCTCGACCGCCTCGGCCGCGTCGCGCGCCTGCGCCAGCGTCTCGGCCACCACGAAGGCGATGGGATCGCCGACGAAGCGGACCTTGTCGGTCGCGAGCGGCTGGCGGTTGGTCTGGCGCAGGGGGGAGCCGTCGCGGCTTTTCAGCGGCAGGCCGCAGGTGAAGGGGCCATAGCCGGCGGCATCGAGGTCGGTGCCGATCCAGACCCCCAGCACGCCCGGCATCGCCCTGGCGGCGTCGGTGTTGATGCCGCGGATGACGCCATGGGCATGGGTCGAGCGGACGACCACGGCATGGGCCTGGCCGGGCAGGTTGAAATCGTCGGTGTAGCGGCCCTTGCCGCGCACCAGGGTGTCATCCTCCTTGCGGCGGACCGGCTGCCCGACGCCGTATTTTTGCAGTGCAATAGCGTTTTCGAGCGTGGACGATTTGGTGTGTTCTTGCATGGGATTGACCTGAAAAGCCGGCAATTGCGCGTTTTGTGGGCGCCTGGAGGGCCGGACTCCCCTCAAATAACGCACCGCCCCGTTCACGACAACGCACGAATGGGCATGGTCCTATGTGATGCGTTGTTGCGCAGACCTGACGCGCTGCTAATGTTTCAGGCGAAAAAGCAATTCCAGATCGGCCCAACGGGCCGCGGAAAGACAGTTTGTATGAATGACCACACGCGGCTCCGCGACGGCCTTGCGCCGCACGGTGAGCTGGAGGGGTCGATGGCGGCGGTGGTATTGGCCACTGAGCCGGCCGTCGCCGCACAAGCGCCGGGAACCGGCGTCTATGCGGCGCTGGACCTCGGAACCAACAATTGCAGGCTCCTGATCGCCTGTCCGACCAGCGACGGCTTTCGCGTGGTCGATTCCTTCTCGCGCATCATCCGGCTCGGCGAGGGCGTCTCCGCCACGGGGTGCATCAGCGAGGCCGCGATCGAGCGCGCCATCGCGGCGCTCAGCATCTGCCGCGACAAGATCAACTTGAGGAAAGCGCGGCGGTTGCGGTTGATCGCCACCGAAGCCTGCCGCGCGGCCTCGAATGCGGAAGGCTTTCGCAGCCGTGTCGTGGCCGAGACCGGCATTGAGCTCGAGGTGATCGACCGCGAGACCGAAGCCGCGCTGGCCGTGCTCGGCTGCTCGCCGCTGGTCGATCCCAGGGGCAGGGGCGCGATCCTGTTCGATATCGGCGGCGGCTCGACCGAGCTGGTGCGGATCGAACGTGATCCCGCAAATCCGGAGCCGCGCATCAAAGCCTGGATGTCGATCCCGTTCGGCGTCGTGACGCTCGCCGAGCAGTTCGGCGGCCGTGACGTGACGCCGGAAATCTATGCCGCGATGGAGCAGGAGGTCGCAAACCACGTGGCGCCGTTCGCCGAAGCGCATGGCCGCGATCTCGCCGACATGCACCTGCTCGGCACCTCCGGCACCGTGACGACGCTMGCCGGCATCCATCTCAATCTGGCGCGCTACGACCGCCGCCGCATCGACAGCATCTGGATGAACGATTCCGACATCACCGCGACCATCAACAAGCTGCTCGGCATGAGCTACGAGGAGCGCGCGAACAACAGCTGCATCAGCGTCGAGCGCGCCGATCTGGTGCTGGCCGGCTGCGCCATCCTCGATGCGATCCGTCGCGCCTTTCCGCTGCCACGCCTGCGCGTCGCCGACCGGGGCCTGCGCGAAGGCATGCTGGTCGAGATGATGCGCGAGGACGGCGCGCTCAGGAGCTGGTGAGATGGCCAAGGACACCACCGGCCGCTTGCACGTCCAGGTCAAGACCGGCGGCAAGCGCAAATTGTCGTCGAAGCTCTGGCTGGAGCGGCAGCTCAACGATCCCTATGTGGTCAAGGCCAAGGCGCTCGGCTATCGCTCGCGCGCCGCGTTCAAGCTGCTCGAGATCGACGACAAGTACCGCCTGCTGAAGCACGGTATGGCGGTGGTCGATCTTGGTGCTGCGCCGGGCGGCTGGAGCCAGATCGCCGCCAAGCGCGTCGGCTCGGTCGACGGCAAGGGCAAGGTCGTTGCGATTGATCTCTTGGACATGCCGGAGATTGCCGGCGTGGAGTTCGCGCAGCTCGACTTCATGGACAATGACGCTCCTGGCAAGCTCACCGCGATGCTCGGCGGCGGCGCCGACGTCGTGATGTCCGACATGGCCGCCAACACCACCGGTCACCGCAAGACCGACCAGCTGCGCATTGTCGGCCTGATCGAGACCGCGGCGGCGTTTGCCTGCGACGTGCTGAAGCCGGGCGGGGCGTTCCTTGCCAAGACCTTCCAGAGCGGCGCCGATGCCGAGCTGCTCGCCCAGCTCAAGCGCGATTTTGCGACCGTGCGCCACGTCAAGCCGGCCGCGAGTCGGCAGGATTCGTCGGAGCGCTACGTGCTGGCGACGGGGTTTCGCGGACAATAAGTCGCACGGCGCCGCACATCCCGCGGTAGTCGCCCGACGATAACACAACGTTCACATCAGCAACATCTTGAGATGTTAATCGCCACCTCGACAATTCCAGCGGGTGGTTCGATATGCAGTGCCTTTCAGGACGTCGGCGTTTCCATGCCTGGAAGCGCGCCATGCTCGCTGCCTCGACTCTCTTCCTGACGTCGTTCTCGGCAATCCTCGATTCCACCACGCCCTCGGCTGCATCTGCATCGATCGTCGTGGACACGCTGGTGCCGTTCAACGAGGGCATCAGCGGCAACGACGATCTCGGCGACCTCAAGCGAATCTACCAGAGCGCGAATAGCCCGACCGAACAGGCGCTCGATCAGTTCAACAAGGTGATCGCGGATACCGGCATGAAGCGGGCGCGACTGCTGCAAAGCGACGTCTATTGMGACCTCGACCAGACCGGGAACGTTTTCGGATACACCGACGGCGAGGGGTTTCACGCAGGAGACTGCTATCCGCTGCGTTGGCATCTCGATTGGGCGGTGGGTCGTGGGCTGTCGCCGCACGTGGCCGTCGCGTCCTACATGCCGCAGAGCATGGTGCAGTATGGAGCCGGTGAGACCTGGGCTTCGCAGAGCCCCGCTGTTCTGGAGCGATATCGGAAGTATGTGCGAGCGCTGGTACGCTATATCGCCACGAAGGCCTTCGATGGCGGAGCCTCGAGCGTTATCTTCGAGGTCAGCAACGAACTCGACATCGCCGATTCCGAGCCGGAAAATTTCAACTACACCGATCCGTCGACCTACACGCTCAAGCCGTTGGGACCGTGGGGCAACTGGCTGTGGTGGATCGCCCCGGACCGGTATGTCCTGCACCAGTGGCCGCCGCTCCAGACGCACCTGCTATCCGGCGCCGAGGACAGGACGCTGGCGTATCCCTACCGGCAGGATGCCCGCCGACTCGGCCGGCAGTTGTTGCCGGTGCAGAAGATCGTTTCGGACGCCATCGACACCGTCAGGGGACAACTCTCCGGCATCAACGCCTATCGCGAAAAAACGCTCGAGATCGCCGGTCCGGCCCTCACCGGGCTGACGTTCCTCTCATATCCGCTGGACACGCCCCCAAGCCCCACCCTGGAGGAACAGTTTCTGGAACAAACCTTCAATCCGCTGGCCGGCAGCTACGCGCCCCAATTCAACGCGCACCTGAATCGCTTCTCGTTCCACTACTACGGCTCGACCGACGGTACCGCCGGCTTCGCCTTGTTCGGTCAGATGATCGACAAGATCAATGCCAAGCTGCAAGGCTTGAAGCAAGGCAACGCGGCCATGCCCGACGTCACGCTGTTCGTATCTGAATGGGGTCCGGCGGTCGACGAAAGCAGCGACGTCAATTACTCGCACAAGGGAGCCGCGTGGGCGGCCGCCTTCCTGCCCGAAGCGGTGAGGAAAAAGATCGCCCTGGGCTCGTATCTCGTCATCGGGGACGGACAGGGCGCTGGGCCGTCCCAGCTCGGGCAGGCGAGCCTGCTGCACAAGCAAAGCAACGGAAAAGACGCCAACGGACGGGACCTCCCGGCCGATTACTATCCAAAGCCCGTGGCCAACCTGTTTGCGATGTACAACAAGATGTCCGGCCAGCGCAGGCAGGCTATTGTGAGCCCCGGTGGATCAAGCACCAATCTCAAGACGTTCGCGACCTGGGACGGCGCCAACTCGACCGCGAACATCATGGTCTACAACTACGATCCGACACGTGTCTTCGGCAGCAACGTTTCGACCGAGACGCCGGAGGGAATTTCGCTTGAGGTCGCCAACCTGCCGTTCAGCGACGGCTCGACGGTGACGATCGAGCGCTACCTGATCGATGCGAATACCGGCAATCTGGCGAAGTTCTATTCCGATCCGGCCCACCCCGATCCCAACCTGCAGAGGATATGGCTGCAGCGAACGATCAATAGCGGAAAGCTCGTCCTGACGGGCGACGCGCTCGGGCTGGGTGTCGTGCTCTACCGCATATTGCCGCCGACGCTGGTTCCCTAACCCAGCCGCTGATCCCGCACGTCCTGCGTATCCTCCGTCGCAGCCTTGACGGCGGCTTTGGCCGCACCCTTGTCCGCGCCCTTGCGGCTGGAAATCTCCACCGCCTTGCGGCCGGAGATCTCGTGGCCGGCGTCGGCAGGCATCTGCCAGAAGAACCAGCTCGACGCCGCCGAGGTCAGCGCGACCACCACGAAGGCGGGCGCGAACACGGTGGCGTTGAGCTCGCTGACATGGCCGAGCCACATCGTCGTCTCCACGGAAGCTGCGCCGACGGCGACGCCGGCGGAGACCGCGAGCTGCTGGTTGACGCTGACGAGCGTGGTGGCGCGGCTCATCTGCGCGGTCTCGACCTCGGCATAGGCCACCGTGTTGATCGCGGTGAACTCCAGCGAACGGAAGAAGCCGCCGACCACCAGGATGATCATGATGATCAGCAGCGGCGTCGTCACCGTGAACAGCGCACAGGCGGCGAGGAAGACCGCGCTGACGATCGCGTTCACCGTCATCAGATTGCGGAAGCCGAATGTGCGGATGATCCGCGCCGCCAGCGTCTTCATGCCCATGGCGCCGAGCGAGGAGGCGAAGGTGACGAGGCCGGAATGGAACGGCGTCAGCCCGAAGCCGATCTGCATCAGGAGCGGGAGCAGGAACGGCAGCGCGCCGATGCCGAGCCGGAACAGGAAGCCGCCGAGCACGGCCGCGCGCAGCGTCGGGA
>NZ_JBFULT010000432.1:0-6548 GCF_054049755.1 Bradyrhizobium sp. P5_C11_2 | reverse complement strand
AATCCAGGCTGCTTCTCGTTCAAATCGCAAACTGGCGTTTCCTGGCTTTGCGCGACACCAAGGGGCCTGCCAATTTCAGGACGAATGTGGACAGGGCCATGCAGCGGCTCACGGCGCTCGAAAAGAGCCCACAGGCCACGGAATTGCGAGCCACGCTTACGCCGGTGAAGACCTCGCTCGGAATCTACAAATCCGCGTTCGAGACGACGTCGGCCGCGATGCTCCAGGCCGACGAGATCTACCACAAGAACCTCGCGCCGCTCATCGTCGAGAGCATCGGCAAGCTTAAGGTGGCGGAAACCGCCTTGAAGAAGGATTACAAGGATTCGCGCAACCTGGCCGAAGCCGTGATCGAGGGCACGACGTCCGTGCAGGCGATCGCGGGCGGTCTCGCCACCCTGTTCGGATTGATCGTCGCCTTCCTGATCGCCCGCAGCATCGTGGGTCCCCTGACCGCGATGACGCGCGCGATGGGGCTGCTTGCCGGCGGCAATCTCGAGGTCGAGATTCCCGGCCGCGGCAAGGCCGACGAGATCGGCGACATGGCCAAGGCGATCGTGGTGTTCAAGGACAACATGATCGACACCGAGCGCCTGCGCAACGAGCAGGTGGAGGTCGAGGCGCGGCAGGCCGAGAGCCGCAAGAAAGACATGGTCCGGCTCGCCGACCAGTTCGAGCAGGCGGTCGGCGAGATCGTGAACACCGTGTCGTCGGCGTCGGGTGAGCTCGAGGCCTCCGCCGGCACGCTGACGGCAACCGCGACGCGCGCCCAGGACCTGTCCACCGAAGTGGCGTCCGCATCGCAGGAAGCCACGGCCAACGTGCAAGCCGTTGCCTCCGCGACCGAGGAGCTGTCCTCTTCGGTCTCGGAGATCGCCCGTCAGGTGCAGGAATCCGCCCGCATCGCCGGCGAGGCCGTGGGGCAGGCAAGCAAGACCAACGCGCGCGTCAGCGAGCTTTCCAAGGCCGCCGCCCGCATCGGCGACGTGGTCGAGCTGATCAGCACCATCGCCGGCCAGACCAACCTGCTGGCGCTGAACGCCACCATCGAGGCGGCGCGCGCGGGTGAAGCCGGCCGCGGCTTTGCCGTGGTCGCCTCCGAGGTCAAGGCGCTGGCCGAGCAGACCGCGAAGGCCACGGGCGAGATCGCCCAGCAGGTCTCCGGCATTCAGGCAGCGACGGAGGAGTCGGTCGGCTCCATCAGGGAGATCAGCGGCACCATCGAGCGGCTGTCGGAGATCTCGTCGACGGTCGCGGCTGCCGTGGAGCAGCAGGGCGCGGCAACGCAGGAGATCTCCCGCAATGTCCAGCAGGCGGCTCACGGCACCCAGCGCGTTTCGACCAATATCGGCGACGTGCAGCGTGGCGCCTCCGAGACCGGCTCGGCCTCCTCGCAGGTGCTCTCCGCGGCGCGTTCGCTGTCGGCCGACAGCAACCGGTTGAAGCAGGAAGTCGCCAAGTTCCTGAGCTCGGTCCACGCCGCCTGATCGGCGCGGGCCCCGCGAGAAACAAAGGTCCATGCGCAGGCGCGTGGACCTGCGATGGTGGCGCGTGTGGATGCTTCAGCCCGATCGCGCGGGCCGCGCGAGCTGCATGCCGGACAAGTCCGATCGCCGCATTCCTGTTCAGATGACTGCAGAATTGGCGGTGCAGGCCGCGCTCACGGCATCTTTTGCGCGATCTCCGTAGTCGATGCGTGGCAAATGCAGCATTGAATTAAGAAATGTTCTTCACGGTGTCGCGGTGCAGCGCGAATCTCCGAAAGGTGATTGCGGCTGGGCGGGTGGCCGTTGCGACGTCGGGGAGTCGTTTGGCTGCTCCATCTCTCTTGCTATGGATGGACGGAAAAATGCCGAACTTGCRTTTGAGAATTCGGGGGCGTCTCTACGCCGGATTTTCGGTTCTTGTAGCCGTCGGTTTGATCATGGCCGCGGTCGCGATCTGGAATTTGTGGGCGGTCCAGGGCCAGATGGCGCGGCTATCCGCACTCTCGGACAACACGGCCCGCGTTCAGGAAATCTCGATCAACCTCCAGGCGCTGCGGCGCGCCAATCTTCGCTACATCTATGACGCCAACGAGCCGGCCTTCAAGGAGGCTGCGGAGCGGGAGGTGACGACGGCGGAGCTGCTGAAGGCCGCGGCCAAGTCGACGGTCTCCGAGGAGCGGCTCAAGATCTACAATGGCCTGATCGGTGACGTCGAAAAGATGAAGTCGCTGCGGGAGCGTATGGGCGCTGCCGTCAATGAGACGACCAAGGGCAAGGCTGTCCTGCTCGCCGGCGGCGATGAGCTGACCGCCAATACCGGCAAGCTCGTCGACGCCGCGCGTGAAACCGGCGATACCAGCGTGACCGCCCCCGTCGCCGATCTCGAATCCAAGATCCTGCTGGTTCGTGTCGCAAACTGGCGCTTCCTCGCCGTCCGGGACGCAAAGGGGCCGGCGACCTTCAGGACCAATGTCGACCGGGCGCAGCAAGCGCTCCAGTCACTGGAGGGGGCCGGTCTGCCGAACGAGGTCAAGGCCGCGTTCGGGCCGATCAAGAGCTCGCTTTCGGCCTACAAGGCGGCCTTCGAGACGACCTCCGCCGCAACCCTCCAGGCCGATGAAATCTACCGCAACGATATCGCTCCCCTGATCAGCGAAAGCGTCGACAAGCTCAAGGTTGCGGAAACCGGACTGAAGGCCGACTACCAGAAGTCGCGCGCGGCCGCCGATGGCGTCATTGCCAATACGACCTGGATCCAGGAAGTCGCCGGCGGCCTTGCCGTTCTGTTCGGCGGCCTCGTCGCCTTCCTGATCGGCCGCAGCATTGCCGGGCCGCTGACCACGATGACCGGGGCGATGGGAGCCCTCGCCGGTGGCGATCTCAAGGTCGAGATTCCCGGACGCGGAAAGACCGACGAGATCGGCGACATGGCCCAGGCGATCCAGGTGTTCAAGGAGAGCATGGTCGAGACCGAACGCCTGCGCGAAGAGCAGGTGGTGACCGGGGCGCGGCAGGCCGAGCAGCGCAAGGCCGACATGCGGAATCTGGCCGGCGAATTCGAGCGGGCCGTGGGCGAGATCGTCGACACCGTGTCGTCGGCGTCGACCGAGCTCGAAGCGTCGGCCGGCACCCTGACCACCACGGCCACGCGCGCCCGCGACTTGTCGACGGAAGTGGCCTCGGCGTCGCAGGAGGCCTCGGCCAACGTGCAGGCGGTGGCCTCGGCGACCGAGGAGCTCTCCTCGTCGGTCAGCGAAATCGCGCGCCAGGTGCAGGAATCCGCCCGCATCGCCGGCGAGGCGGTGGTCCAGGCGAGCCGCACCAACGAACGCGTCGGCGAGCTCTCCAAGGCGGCCGCCCGCATCGGCGACGTGGTCGAGCTCATCAGCACGATCGCCGGCCAGACCAACCTCCTGGCGCTGAACGCGACCATCGAGGCGGCGCGCGCGGGAGAAGCGGGACGCGGCTTTGCCGTGGTCGCCTCCGAGGTCAAGGCGCTGGCCGAGCAGACCGCGAAAGCCACCGGCGAGATCGGTCAGCAGATTTCGAGCATCCAGGCCGCCACCGAGCAATCGGTTGGCGCGATCAGGGAGATCAGCGGCACCATCGAGCGCTTGTCGGAAATCTCCTCCACCGTCGCGGCGGCGGTGGAAGAGCAGGGCGCGGCCACGCAGGAGATCTCCCGCAACGTCCAGCAGGCGGCCCGGGGCACGCAGCTTGTGTCGGCCAATATCGGCGACGTGCAGCACGGCGCATCGGAGACCGGCTCGGCATCCTCGCAGGTGCTGTCGTCGGCGCGCTCGCTGTCGGCCGACAGCAACCGGTTGAAGCTCGAGGTCGGCAAGTTCCTCGACTCGGTGCGCGCCGCCTGAAGCTTCAAAGCAAAAGGCCACGCGCATGCGCGTGGCCTTGAATGGCAGCCTGGCGCGATCAGGCCACCTTCGTCGTCATGTGCTTGAACATGTTGCCGCGGGCCTCGTCGTCCATCTCGGCCTTGAACGTGAACTTGTCCTTCAGGGCGATGGCGCGCGCCGCCGCAGGCCTGCCCGAGATTTCGTCGACCAGCCGCTTGACGTTCGGGTATCGCGCAAAGGCGTCGTCGCCGAGCTTGAACGGCACCATCCGCGCCCAGCCCCACAGCGCCATGTCGACGATCGAATAGCTGTCGCCGACCATGTAGCGGCGGCCTTTGAGGTGACCGTCGAGAATTTTGTAGTGGCGATCGGTCTCGTACTGGTAGCGGTTATTGGCGTAGTCGTGGTTCTGATCCTTCGGCGCAAAATGCTTGAAGTGCACGGCCTGACCCGAATAGGGCCCGACGCCGGTCGCCACGAACATCAGCCAGGACAACGTCTCGCCGCGAACATTTGCGGCGGGCAGGAATTTGCCGGTCTTCTCGGCGAGATAGAGCAGGATGGCATTCGAATCGAACACGATCGTGCCGTTGTCGTCGATTGCCGGCACCTTGGCGTTCGGATTGATCTTGAGAAATTCCGGCGTGAACTGCTCGCCCTTGCGGGTGTCGATCTTCACCGGCTCGAACGCCAGCCCGGCTTCTTCGAGATAAAGCGCGACCTTGGTCGGGTTCGGCGATCCGTTGAAATAGAATTTGAGCATCGTTTGTCTCCCCGATTCCTCTCGCCAGTTCTGGTGCCGAGAGCGAACGCGGCATCATTGCCGCAGGCGGCCTCCTCTTGCCCAAATCCTGACTGAAAGCGCAACCGGCGAGTTTGCCGTGCGGTATCTGCGCCCGGCGCAGATCAGCCGGCGTAACAAAGGCCGATCGCGGCCGTAATGACCATCGCCGCGCCGACCGCCTCCAGCCGCAGCCCGAGCCGCGCGGCGAGATGCATGTCGGAGGCCCGCGCCGCGCGTTCCGATCCGCGCGCATAGCCGTGCACGATGACGTCGTGATTGAAGGTGTCGTGCGCCTCGTTGCTGCTGGCGAGCCCGACGCAGATCACCAGCACGCCGAACAGGGCGAGGCCGAAAAAGCCCAGCAGCGCGATCAGGAACATCGGAAACATGCCGACCAGGAAGATCGGCAGCAGCGGCACCAGCAGCAATGTCTCGGACTGTCGTCGCATGGGAGCCGACCGGTCAGGACGGGAGCGATCGGTCAAATCTAGTCCTGGCCGTCGCGTCATTCAAGGATGCCGTAGGGTGGGCAAAGGCGCAAAGCGCCGTGCCCACCACGTGTCGCGCTGCACTCAAGATGGTGGGCACGCTTCGCTTTGCCCACCCTACGAGATTGCAGGAACCGGCTACTCCGCGGCCATGCCGGCGCGGATCTCCGCGCGGAGCTCGTCGATCAGCTTGAGGCCCTTCTTGGTCTCGATGTGCCAGAAGGTCCAGCCGTTGCAGGCCTGCGCACCTTGCGCCACGGCGCCGATGCGGTGGATCGAGCCGACCTTGTCGCCGAGCATGATGGCACCGTCGGCGCGCACCAGCGCCCCTAACTTCTTCTTGGCGTCGAACAGCTTCGTGCCGGGCATGATCATGCCGCGCTCGATCAGCTCGGAGAACGCGACCCGCGGCGCGTCGCGCGCGGTCATGAACGGGGCGAGGCTCTCCTCCGGCAGCGGTTCGACCGCGGCGATGCGGGCCTCTGCCGCCTTGGCATAGGTCTTGTCGCGCTCGAAGCCGATATAGGAGCGGCCGAGGCGTTTTGCCACCGCGCCGGTGGTGCCGGTGCCGTTGAAGGGGTCGATCACGAGATCGCCGGGTTTCGACGACGACAGCAGCACGCGCGCGAGCAGGCCTTCCGGCTTCTGCGTCGGATGCACTTTCTTGCCGTCGGCGCCCTTGAGGCGCTCCTCGCCGGTGCAGAGCGGGATCAGCCAGTCGGAGCGGGCTTGCACGTCCTCGTTGGCCGCCTTCAGCGCTTCGTAATTGAACGTGTAGCCCTTGGCCTTCTCGTCGCGCGCGGCCCAGATCATGGTCTCGTGCGCGTTGGTGAAACGGCGGCCGCGGAAATTCGGCATCGGGTTGGTCTTGCGCCAGACGATGTCGTTCAGGAGCCAGAAGCCGAGGTCCTGCATGATCGCGCCGACGCGGAAGATGTTGTGATAGGAGCCGATCACCCAGATCGTCGCCGACGGCTTCATCGCGCGGCGGGCGGCAAGCAGCCAGGCGCGGGTGAAATCGTCATAGGCGGAGAATGAATCGAACTTGTCCCAGTCGTCGTTGACGGCATCGACATGGGATTCGTCGGGGCGCTTGAGATCGCCCTTGAGCTGGAGATTGTAGGGCGGATCGGCGAACACGAGGTCGACCGAACCAGCCTGAAGCTTCGACATCTCGGCAACGCAATCACCGAGGATGATGCGATGCGCGGGAGACTCAAAGTTTGTGCGGGGCGCCCTTGCAGACGCCCCGCGACGCGACTCTACCATGACTCAAGAACTCTGACTCAGGCGACGCTGTCGGCGACGCGGGACCAAACAACCGACTGGCCGTTACATTGAAGGGGCAAAGTAAAAATCGACTTAACCCGCTGCTTTTGTGAGCAGGCGTCGCATCCTGCGTCGAACGTGGTTCGTCGCGCGCATTCTCCATGTT